>JBAZJT010000006.1 GCA_041651175.1 Elusimicrobiales bacterium
TGATTGAACCGCTTTTGTTGCGTTTTTTTCGTATAAACATCCCCAATTTTACCAGCGGGACACCCAAAATTCAAGCAGCTCTCGTCGGAGTGGGTCTGAAATTTAACCCCTCCGCACAAGTCAGGAGCTGTGCAGGAAAATCTTTGATTCCGCCAAACTAGCCGGAAAGTTTCAGTTGGCGCGAGGACCGAGGCGAAAAAGCGCAAAATAATGCCGAACAAAATTATCCGCGTGTGCTCCACGGCGCGAAAGGATAATTTTGTGAAGGCGGCATAAGGCGGTTTTTTGCAAAATCCCCGCAATCCGGCTGAAACATTCAGGCAAATCTTATCCGGGAGCAAGTCTATTTGAAGGCCTTCAACTCAAGTTTGAATGTGTCCGAGGCGCCCGGCGCCAGCTCCGGCCTGCGCAGGCACAGCAGCGCGCTGCCCTGATAAGTGCGCTCCGCCCCGTTTTCGGAAAGCGAGACCGTCTCCAGCGGAAAAGACCACAGCTCCATCCCGGCGGCGCATTTTAGCGAGAGGTTCCCGCAAACCGGGTCGCGGAACTCCGCCTCCGTAACGGCCTCGCGCCGGCCTTTGGGGCAGATTTCCGCGGAGGAGAAGGCAAAGCACAGCTCCGCCCCGAAATGCAGTTTGCGCGGCGCATCCGCCAGATTGGTGATGCGGTAATCCGCGCTCCAGCTTCCGTCGGCGCAGTTGAGCCGTATAACTTTCCCCACCTCCACCGGCGAATGCGCGTCGCCCACCCATACCGCGCCTTTGCGCGACATGGTTACGGTTACAAAACCGTCCTCTTCCGCAACCTCCGCCTGATACTCCCCCAGCACGAAATCGCCCTGCTCGCCATAGGCGGCTTTGGCAAAACCGTCAAGCGCGGTTTCGGGATGTATGAAATGGTCCAGCAGGCACTGCCTTAAATGCCAGTCGTAGCAGAGCATGTCCGCCAGCTGGCGCTGGCGCGCCGCGTTTTTGCCGGAATGGGTTTTGACCGCGCGGTGGTAGGGCTCCGGCCTGCGGGAGAGGACGTTGCACCAGTTGGCCTCGCCCTCCTTCCAGTCCCACTGCCACAGCGCGCCGCCGCGCGCCGGCGAGAAATTCCAGTTCCCGCCGCGCGATTCCACGAAAAGCTGCTCTTTGCCGGCATTGTCCCAGTCCTGGCGGAAAATGCGCGGCGGGCCGCCGGTTTCCAGCGCTTTTTCGGCTTTTATCATGTTGCGGTAATTCTCGGCGCGGATATGCGGCAGGTAGAGCCCGCCGAAAACGCCGTGCCAGTAGCCGCAGTTGCACTGGCTCATCCACAGCCGGTCCAGCGCCTGCGCCTTGCCCGGCGCGTCCGACTCGTGAACGCGGCGGCTTACCCGCAGTGTTTTGCGGTACATCCGGTTGGATTCGGGATATTTTGACAGGAAATTGCGGAAATAGCCGCCGCGCAGGAAAGCCCTGTCTTTTTCCGGCATGGATTTGTAAAGCCGCTCCAGCTCGGCGGACGGGTCCGGCGGCAGCGCCCATTGCGAAAGCTCGTGATAGGAAGTGGTGGGCAGATACGCCGCGCCCAGCGGCGCGGACGAAGCCAGCCGTCCGGAAAATGTTTCCGTTTCCAGCCACTGGGAATTGTTCTCTATCAGCGAGAACATCCGGTCCAGCCAGCCCCTCTTGTAAACGAGGTCCCCTGTTCCGGGCCAGAGGCCGAATTTCTCGCCGTCGTCGGCCATGACGAAAGCGCAGTCCGTCCCGCGGTATTTTGAAAGGAATTCTATCGTCTTTTCCGGGTCCGCAAAAGGCATGAGGTATCTGAGCCGGCTGCTGATGGGGAAAACGCGCAGCGGCTTCCCCTGATATTCTGTGATGTAATAGCCGGAGAGTTTGTCCTCCCCTATCCCGGCGGAGAAAAAGTGTATGTCGTCCAGCACGGTGTATTCCACGCCGCAGTCATGCAGCTGCCCGGCAAGCTGGGGCTCCCACACGCGCTCGGCCAGCCAGACGCCTTTGGGGGCGATGCCGAAGCGGCGGCTTACATATTCGCTCATCTTGCCCACCTGGCCGCGCGCATCCGCGTCCGGCAGCAGCGCAAGCACCGGCTCGTAATACCCGCCGGAGAGAATCTCTATCTGCCCCGGCTGCGCCATTTCGCGCAGTTTGTCCAGATAGTCGGGATGGGCGGTTTCCAGCCAGTCGTAGAGTATGCCGGAAAAGTGCATGGAGGTTTTGATTTTCGGATGGCGGCGCAGCACGTCCACAAAGGGGAGGTACGCGCTCTGGTAGGCCTGCTCCAGCACGAAGCCGAAATTGCCCACCGGCTGGTGATTATGTATTCCGATGATGAGTTTGACCATATTTATATGAGGCTCAATCAGGAGCAATTATCCCATAAATGCGCCGCGCTGGACGAGTAGAAAACGGACGGACAGGCGCATGTGGCCGCGTCCACGCGGAAATCCTCGGTGGACGAGACCAGGTCCCATTCAAGCGGCGCGGTATTTGTAAATACCAGCGCAACCGGAGTAGCGCCGGTCTTGCAGGTGTAGCCGCTGGCCGGCGCGCCCGTTTCCAGCAGGGCCACGGCTTTTGCCAGGCCGGCCTGAATCGGCCCGGCGGCGAACAGGGATTTTTCTCCCTCACGGACGGCTGCGGCGGCCCTTATATGCGAATGGAACACCGCCAGCGCCCACAACGACGCCAGCACGAAAGTCATTGCCAGCACAAAGGCGCTGCCCCTGCGGTTCATCATGGCGCCACCCTGCTCCAGAAGACTTCCAAATTCACCACAGGGTTGGTGGAGGAGGCCACCCCCTGCGAGCGCAATTCATAGTTCGCGGTGAATTTGGAGTTGTCTATCACAGGCGAGCAGGAAAAAGAGCCCACCTGATTTGCCACCGTCATGGTGGTGGCTGAGATTTCCTCATAACGCAGCAACCGGCCCGTGGTGGCGCCCTCCTGAAGCTCCAAAGTGTATGTTATACTGTGCCCGCCGGAGGGGTTTATGACGAAATAGCCGCTTTCGTCATGGCTTTCCACATCCGTGGCCGCCTTCATATCGCGCGCCAGCCAGGCGCGCGCGGCCAGGCTTTCGCGCAGAGTGCGCGAGCGTTCCAGCATATACGCGGTCTGCTTGCGCGAGGTTATCCACGCGCTGCTGAAGCTGGACGCAAACACCATGAACAGCGCGCCGGCCACCAGCATTTCCAACGTGGTCATCCCTTTCATTGGCAGGGGTCCGTGCTGCCGGGAAGCGGGTCCAACGTTATGTGCACAGAGGCGGAGGAGGGGTATGTTTCCGCGGAAGTTATGGCGGCCCGGCATTTATCCGGCCTGGGATGCTGCGAAGAGTATATCACCGCCGTAACCGCCGTGTCATTGCTTTCCGGGACCAGCACCACCTGCTGGCTGGAACTTTCCACCCA
The DNA here is from genome assembly GCA_041651175.1 of Elusimicrobiales bacterium. NCBI lineage: Bacteria > Pseudomonadati > Elusimicrobiota > Elusimicrobia > Elusimicrobiales > Elusimicrobiales bacterium. The sequence goes on from JBAZJT010000006.1 coordinate 3,404, forward strand.
ATGCAATTGCTTCACGCCGTTGACGGTGATGACTCCAAGCCCCGCTATGGCGATGAATATCAGGGTGATGGCAACCTCCACCTCCACCAGCGTGAAGCCAGCCGCTCTCATTGAGGCTCGAATTCGCCTTTGCCGACACCGCAGACGGGGCAGACCCAGTCCTCCGGCAGTTTGGAAAAAGCCGTGCCGGGCGCTATATTATGCTCCGGGTCCCCCTCTGCGGGATCGTAAATGTATCCGCACACTTTGCAGACGTATTTTTCCATATGGCTCTCCTTTTCCGGCGCGGGGACATGCCATGTCGTGGCCGCGCGCGGCGTTTTTCCGCGCAGGACGCGCCGGTAGTAGTCGTATGTCAGCGGCCTGCCCTCTCCCAGCTTTTCGCCGGCAACCGCTTCGCCGGCGAAAAGCGTATGCGTCCCCAAATCCAGGGTATGGCTTACCCGGACCTCAAATACGGACAGCGCGTGTTCCGGCGCGAGCGGCGCGCCGGTAACACCGTCCCGGCATTTGGCCTGCGCGAACTTATCCGTGTCCCGGCAGGAACGGAAGCCGAACAGCCCGATATAGGACATGGGCGTGTCCTCTGCCAGAACGGAAACGGCGAACACCCCGCTTTTCGCTATAAGCCCGTGGGTGAAATTGCCCTTGTTGACGCAGGCGGCGACGCGCGGCGGCTCCGCCGTGGTCTGAAAAACCGTGTTTGTCAGCTGGCCGCCCCGCCTGCCTTCATGCGCGGAGGAGACTATATACAGCCCGTATGAAATATCGGCCAGCGCGGCCGGCAGCATGTCAGCCATAAACCCATTCTACAAAAACTTTGCTATCATATTACGTCAATGAAAAAGCACGTTTCCGCAATAGGCTGGGGGTTTGCCACCAAGGGCATCACATTCCTGCTGTTTTACGCGTTGCAGATTTTCCTGGTGAGAAAACTTCCGGTAAGCGTCTACGGGGTGTGGAGCCTGTTTTATTCGGCATTCATAGTGTCGCTTTTCATTTCGGAATGCGGAATCAACTCGTCCGCCCGCAAGTATATAGCCGAACACGCCGAAACCGGCTGCGCCGGAGCCGTCATGTCCGCCTCGTTCAGGCTGAGGCTGGCCGCCAGCGCGATATTCGGCGCGGCGATTGCTCTGGCCGCGCATCCGCTGGCCGCGCTGCTGGGCCATGAGGAACTGGCGCCGCTGTTCCGGGTGGCGGGCCCCATGCTGTTTCTGGCGGGAATTGTGGAATATTACAAGTCCGTGTTCATCGGCATGAGGCGGATTAACCTCAATTTCTGGCTTAACGCCGCGGAGCATGGCGCCAAGCTGGCGCTGGGCGCGGCAGCGGTGTATATGGCGGTGAAGCTCCCCCTGGGGCTGGCAGGCTCTTTCACCGCGGCTTTGGCCGTGGCCGCCACGGCGGGATTTTTCATGGAACGGGCGGTGGAACACCCCTCCGCGGACGGGCTGCCTCCCAAAATGGAAGGCCGGCTGATGCGCTATGCGCTGCCGCTTTTCATCTACAGCGCGCTTGTGACCGCCATGCTGGAGGCGGATACCCTCATTCTGGGCGCGCTGAAGGGCGCGGAGGCGGCGGGGCTCTACAACGCCGCCAAGCAGATAGTGGCCAAGGGGCCGCATATAGCCGTGGCCATCGGGATGGGGGTGATGCCGGCTTTCGCCCGGCTGGCCGCGCACAACCGGGACGAGATGCGGCGGCTGTTCAACCAGCTTATGCTGCTTAACACGGCGGTAATCGGCACGGTGGCGCTGGTAATTGCGCTTTTCGGCGATAAAATACTGCTTATTCTTTACGGCGCGAAATGCCTGCCCGCCGCGCCGGCTTTCAGAATGCTGTCGGTTTTCCTGCTGGCGGCGTCCTATGCGACATTCCTTGTGAATTTCCTTGAATATCAGGGCAAGGCGTGGCGGATAGCGTTCAACATAACCGTCGCCCTGGGCATAGACGCGGCCATGCTGGCGGTTCTTGCCCCGCGCCTGGGCGGGCTGGGCGCGGCTATGTCGCTGTCGGCGGGGTTTGCGGTTTTCGCCGCGCTGTGCTGGCGCGATGTAAAGAAATCGCTGGAGGCGTGAAAATGGCTGTCATAACGGAAGAGCACCTCAGGGAGCAGACGCTGAAGCTGGCGGCGCAGAAAATGCTGCTTGCCGCGCGCACCGCGCCCAAGGCCCGCGGGACAGACAACATAATATGCGCCGTGATTGACGGCCCCGACATCGCCCGCCTCGCGGACAAGATGGAGGAGCTGGGCCGCCGGCAGAACCGGCAGTTCATGCTGCGCGACGCCTCCAACATCCGCCGGCACGCCGGCGCCGTTGTGCTGATAGGCAGCAAAATCGCGCCGCTGGGCCTTGACTGCGGTTTTTGCGGCTGGCCCACCTGCGCGGAAAAGGAAACGCATCCCGCCGCGCCCTGCGCCTTCAACACCGGGGATCTGGGGATAGCGGTGGGTTCCGCCGCCTGCGCCGCAGCCGACTTCCGGGCCGACAACCGCATCATGCTAAGCGCGGGCCGCGCCGCCGCGGAGCTGGGGCTGCTGGGACCGGAGGCGAAAATAATATACGGCATTCCGCTGTCGGCAACCGGAAAAAACCCGTTTTTTGACAGGGCGTGATGCGCATTCTGGCTATACTGACCGCGCTCTGCGCCGCCGCTCTGGCGGCGGAGCAGGGCTTTGAACAACTGCTTGCCGGGGCGGACAAATCCGGCAATTACAAAATCAAGGCGGATTACTACAAACGCGCGCTGGAAAGCTGGAAGGACGGCAGGGATTCCAAGTCCCGCAAAGCCGTGGCGCACGAGCGGCTGGCAGTGTGCTATCTGGCCCTGGGCCGCGCCGGCGAGGCGCAGAACCAGATGAATTTCGCCCTCGCGCTGGATTCGGCCTCGGCGGGGGCGCATATAACCATGTCCCAGGTGCTGCTGATGCAGGGCAACTGCGCCGGCGCGCTGAAAGAGACCGACGCCGCCCTCGCGCTGGCGCCGTCGTCGCAGCGGGCGGCGCTGTATTTCCGACGCGGGGCCGTCAATTCCAACTGCGCCAGAAACGACCCCGCCGCGCTGGACGATCTGGCCTCCGCCGTCGCCGTGGCAAGGCAGACAGGGCAGAACGGGGCGGCGCGCAAAAGCCTCATCCGCAGCGGCGCGATAAAATGCCGCCGCGGCGACTTCGCGCAGGGCGAGGCGGACCTGGCCGGCGCGCGGCGCATTCCGCAATCCGGCCCGCGCGAGGATATGCTGGAACTGGGCAAATGCCGCCAGCGGCAGCGCAAAAACGACAAGGCGCTGGAGGACTATTCGGCTTTCATAGCCTCCGCCGGAAAAGCGCATCCCCGGCTGGCGGAAGCGCGCTGCCGCCGCGGCGAAATCCGGCTGGAAGCGGGCGACACCGCCCGCGCGCTTGACGATTTCTCCGCCGGGCTGCGCGCCGCCATCAAGGCGGAGGCCGCCCCCAAACCCCCGCTGGAGGACGCGGATTCGGCCTACGACATGGCGCTCTGCCACCGCCTCCGCGCGCGCATTTACGAGCGCCGGGGCGACAGGCTGTTCGCCCGCCAGGATTACGAGGAGGCGTGCAGGCTCGGCTCCGCGCGGGACTGCAAAAAGGCGGGGAAAAGATGAAGCTCCTGCTGCTTGCGGCCGCGCTGGCCTGCGCCGCCGAGACGCCGGTGAAAAATCTGGCGTCCGCGCCCGCTAAATATTATGATAAGCCTTTATGCGTGCGCGGCAGGGCCGCGGATGTGCGCCGCATTTCCGCGCCGGACGGCAGCTACGACGTTTTTACCATACGCTCCGGCGCGGCGGAAATAGAAGCCGTGGCCCCCAGCGCCGAAGCGGCAACAGGCGGCATAATCGCCTGCGGCGTGTTCAAGAGCGCGCTGCTGGTGGGCCCGCTCAGGCTTGATGATGTTCTTGTGGCCGGCAGCATAACAAAACTGGCGGAAACCGCCGCCGGCAAACCCGGCGCGAAACGGAAACATAAAAAGAGAGGACGCAAACCATGAAAATCAACTCGTTCAACGTACTGCCAGATTTGCCGGATAATTTACAGGGCCTCTCGGAGCTGTCGCGCAACATGTGGTTCGCGTGGAACTGGGAGGCGATAATGATGTTTGTCGCCATGGACGACGAGCTGTGGCACAAATCCCACCGCAACCCGAAATGGATGCTGGGCAACATGGACAGGAAGCGGTTTGAGGAGCTTTCCCGCGACGGCAAATTCCTGGAGCTGCTGGAAAAAACCCGCCGCGACTTCCAGGATTACATGACCCGCAAAACCTGGCACGACGAAAACCGCAAGCCGGAGGAAAACGGTTTCCTGGCCGCCTATTTCTCCATGGAGTTCGGCATAGGCGAGGGGCTGCCCATGTATTCGGGCGGCCTGGGCATGCTTTCCGGCGACCATCTTAAAAGCTCCAGCGACCTGGGGCTGCCGCTTGTGGGCGTGGGTTTGTTCTACCAGCGCGGCTATATCTCCCAGACGCTCAACCGCGACGGCTGGCAGGTGGAGCGTTTCCCCGAAAACGACTGGGCCAACATGCCGGTGGAAAAGGTGCGCTCCGCCTCAGGCGAGCCGCTTGCGGTAACCGTCCCGCTGGGCGAGGAAAGCGTCAAGGTGGGCGTCTGGCGCGTTCCGGTGGGCAGGACCTCGCTTTACCTGCTGGACACCAATCTGCCCGAAAACCCGCACCACCACCGCCTTATAACAGAACAGCTCTACGGCGGCGACCGCGCCAACCGCATCAAGCAGGAGATAGTGCTGGGACTTGGCGGCGTGCGCGCGCTGGAGGCCATGAATATAAAGCCCACCGTCTACCATATAAACGAGGGGCATTCCGCCTTCCTGCTTTTTGAGCGGATACGGCTGGCCATGCGCGCGCGCCACCTTTCTTTCGCGCAGGCGCGCGAGTTGGTGTGGGCAAGCTCGGTGTTCACCACGCACACCCCCGTCATCGCCGGCAACGAGCATTTCGAGCCGGACCTGGTGCGCCGCTTTCTGGAGCCGTACTCGCGCGAGCTGGGTATTTCGTGGGACGAGTTCCTCAATATAGGCAGGGAAAACCCGCATTCCCCCACCTTCTGCATGACAGTGGCGGCGCTGCGGCTGGCGGCGTATATCAACGGCGTGTCCAAGCTGCACGGCGAGGTGTCGCGCGCGATGTGGCGCGGCGTCTGGCCGGGGCTGCCCAAGAGCGAGCTGCCCATCACCGCCATCACAAACGGCGTCCACACCGCCTCCTGGATAAGCCACGAGCATCTTAAACTTTACGCCAGGCATCTGGGCGGCGGGCAGAACTGCTGCGTCTCCAACCCGTCCGACTGCTGCGACTGGAGCAAAACCGCCCAAATCCCGGACGAGGAATTCTGGCAGGCGCATGAAATCCGCAAGGAAAAGCTGGTGGCCGTGGTGCGCGCGCGCTACAAAAAGCAGCTCGCCCGGCAGGGCGCCGACGTAACCGTCCTGGAGCAGACGGACAAGCTGCTGGACCCCAAAGCGCTGACCATAGGGTTTGCGCGGAGATTTGCCACCTACAAGCGCGCCACGCTTATTTTCCGCGACCCGGACCGGCTGGCCGCGATACTCAACAATCCCGCCATGCCCGTGCAGCTTATTTTCGCCGGAAAGGCGCATCAGGCCGACACCCAGGGCAAGGAATTCGTCAAGCACATAGTGCGGCTGATGGCGGACAAGCGCTTTGCCGGAAAGCTGATTTTCGTGGAAGACTACAACATGAACGTGGCCCGCTATCTGGTGCAGGGCGTGGACGTCTGGCTCAACAATCCGGCGCGCCCGATGGAAGCCTCCGGCACCAGCGGCATGAAGGCGGCCATCAACGGGGCGCTGAGCCTGTCGGTGCTGGACGGCTGGTGGTGCGAGGCCAGCCGCCCCGACATAGGCTGGTCCATAGGCGGCGCCGAGCATTACAACGACGACGCCGAACGCGACAACGTGGAAGCCGAGGCCATCTGCAACCTGCTTGCCAAGGAAATCGCGCCGCTTTATTACGACCGCGCGGAAGGCGGCCTGCCGCGCAGATGGATAGCGATGATGAAACGCTCCGTGGCCGCCATAGTGCCGGTTTTCAACACGCACCGCATGGTGCGCGAGTATTACGAGCGGTTCTATGCCCCCGCCCACCGCTTCGGGAGCAGGCTCGCCTCCGACGGCACGGCCCCGGCGGTGTCGCAGTGGCGGGCGCGCGTGCGCGACAACTGGGGCAAGGTGCGCGTAACCGACGCCTCCCCGCTTCAGGACCACGAAATCAGGATGGACGGCAAATTCCGGCTGGCGGCTAAAGTCTGGCTGGGCGCGCTTTCCCCGGAGGATGTGTCGGTGGAGGTGTGCCTGGGCAGAATGGACCCCGACGGCGAGCTGGAGCCGCAGACCATCATCGCCATGAATCCCAAAGGCATGGAAGGCGACGCGCATTTATACGAGCTGGAGGCCGCCCCCGCCCGCGGCGGCAGGCAGGACTATGCGCTGCGCGTGGTTCCCAGAAACAGCAACATCCCGCACCCGTTCATGCCGCATTTCATACGGTGGGAGGAATAGCGCGCGCAGGGCGCGCCGCGCCCGTGCCGTGGAATTTGCTAGTATATTGCGAATCGGTTTCCCGGAGGGGTTTTATATATGAGCGGTCCCGCTGACATCAAATTCGGAACGGACGGCTGGCGCGGCATAATCGCGTGGGATTTCACTTTTGACAACGTGCGGAGGGCCGCGCAGGCCATAGCGGATTACGCCCGCGCCTCAAGCCCGGTGCCTCTTGAATCGCAGAACCTGATTGTGGTGGGATACGACAGGAGATTCCTGTCGGAGCAGTTCGCGCGGGAGATAGCGCGCGTCATAAGCGCCAACAAGCTGGGGGTAACGTTGCTGGACGCCCCGTCCCCCTCGCCGGAAATAAGCTTTCTGACGCTGAAGAAATTCTGGCTGGGCGTCATGGTTACGGCCAGCCACAACCCGTTCCATTACAACGGCATCAAGCTGAAAATAGCCGGCCATTCCGCGCCGGAGGCGCTTACAAAGGCGGTGGAGGCGCAGCTGGGCAAAATCGCGCCGCAGACGAAGGGGCACTCGCCGCTGCCGGAACGGTCTTTCAGGAATTTGTACGAGGCATCGCTTGCGGCGCGGGTGGACGGCAAGGCCGTGGCGCAGGGCCTCAAAGCCCCGGTGGTGATAGATTACATGCACGGCTCCGCCGCCGGGATAGTGGAGAACCTGGTAAAGACCAAAAAACTTATCGCCATACGCGCCGCGCACGACCCGATGTTTTCCAACACGCACCCGGAGCCTGTCGCCAAGCATCTGGGCGCGCTCTGCAAGGCGGTGGCCGACAACAAGGCGATAGCCGGCCTGGCTCTGGACGGCGACGGCGACCGCATAGGCATGGTGGACGAGGCCGGACGCTTTATCACCCCGCCGCAGATGATGGCGCTTTTCCTGTGGTATCTGGCCGAGGTGAAAAAATTAAAAGGGACTGTGGTGCAGTCCGTCTCGCAGGGGTTTCTCAGCAAGCGGATAGCCAGGGCCAACGGCCTGCCTTTAGAGGAAACGCCCGTCGGCTTCAAGTATCTGGCCGAGCGGCTGGAAAAAGGCGGCGTCCTGCTGGCAGGCGAGGAATCCGGCGGTTTCGCCTGGAAGGGCTGCCCGCCGGAGCGCGACGGCTCGCTGTGCGCGCTGCTGGCGCTGGAAATGCTGGTCAAAACCGGCAAAAAGCCCTCCGTCCTGCTGGGCGAACTGGAAAAGAAACACGGCAAATCCGTTTTTGAGCGGCGCGACCGCCGCATCCAGAAAATCGTGGCCGACAAGGCCGTTTTCGCCGAGAAGCTCAAAAAACGGCTGCCCAAAAAACTGCTGGGCAAAAGCATAGCCCAGGCGGAGACAACCGACGGCCTGAAAATAATACTGGAAAACGACTGGTGGGCGCTGTTGCGCCCCTCCGGCACGGAGCCGCTGATGCGCATTTACGCGGAAACCGATTCCCCCAAATCCACCGAAGAACTGATAGAGTACAGCGCCAAACTGGGAGCGGCGCATATCTGATGCTTACGCACCGGGAGCACGAAGCTTTCCAGGACCTGGCCGAAACCGGCCTGCTGGAAACTTTGCGCGCCCTGGCCAAGATGTCCAACCGGCAGTGGTGCATATTCCCCCAGCGCATGACGCTGCACCTGCTGGACGAGGCGCTTGGTATCTTCCCGGAAAACGAGCCTGCCCGCATCGGCTGCGACCTGCGGCTGGAAGGCGCGGTGGACGCGCATCTGCTTTTCCTGTTCCCGCAGGAAAGCGCGCTTACGCTGACCAAGTTTTTCACCTCCGGGCTGAGCATCCCCAACACGGCTGAAGTGCAGGCCATGGCGGTAACGGAAGTTTCCAATATCCTCTCCAACGCTTTCCTTAACGTACTGGCAAACACGCTCAAGGCCAGGTTCCTGGCGGCGGAGATATCGCCGGTGTCCGGCCCGCGCGGGGAATTGCTGGCCCGGATAAGCGGGAATATGGGGAAAGGACGCCTGCTGCGCACCCGGCTCAAAATGGAATCGGAATACCTGGCCATGTCCGCTGATTTCTGCATGCTGCTGGACGAGGAATCATTTTCCAGAATACTGGGGCTGATAGACGACTGCCCCGCATGCACCGTGCGCCGCCGGAGGATTTTTTAGGAGGATAAGCCATGAAAATACTGATTGTAGACGACTCGCCCATCCTGCGCAGCACCATACGCGCCGTGCTGGAGAGGGCCGGCCACCACATCACCGGCGAGGCCGGCAACGCGGATGAAGCCTTTGCCCTTTACCAGAAGGAAAGGCCGGAACTGGTGCTGCTGGACATATTGCTGCCCGGCGAATCCGGCCTGGACATCCTGCGCAAGCTGAAAATGACCGACAATACCGCCAACGTGCTTATCGTAACCGCGGTGAACCAGGAAGCGGTCAACGACGAGGCCAAGCAGCTCGGCGCGCGCGGAATTCTCTACAAGCCGTTCGACCCGTCCGAGCTTACTACGGCGATAACCGAAGTTTCAAAGTAACCCCCCTCCACGCGCGCATGATTCCGCCCTGCGGGCGGCGTCATGCGCGCGGTTTTGCAAAACGGAAACCTTCCCCCTCGCCCTCCAGCCCGAACACTGCCAGGCAGTTGTCAAAAGCCGCCCGCGCGGTTTCCTCCGGCGTCAACCCGATAATTCTGGCCAGCGCGCCGCATATTTCCGGCAGGTCCGCCGGCTCGCTGCGCTTGCCGCGCCTTGACTGCGGCGGCAGATACGGGCAGTCTGTTTCCAGAACCAGGCGGCCCGGCCCGGCGGCCCCCAGAATTCCGCGCAGCTCCGAATTTTTCGGATAGGTGAGAGTGCCGTTTACTCCCAGCAGAAACCCCATGTCCATAAGCCGGCGCGCATCCTGCGGCGAGCCGGAAAAGCAATGCGCTATCCCCGCGACTTTGCCTGCCGCGCGCGGCGAGGCTTCAAGCATGTCCAGCATGTCCGCATAGGCATTTGCAGAGGCGTCCGCGCCGTTGCGGCAATGCAGAACCAGCGGCAGCCCCAGCCGCCCGCCCAATTCCAGCATGCGCTCCAACACTTCCAGCTGCCGCGCGCGCGGCTGCTGGCTGCGCGCATAATCCAGCCCTATCTCCCCCAGCGCGCAGGCGCCCGGAAGCAGCCGCTCCAGCCGGGCCATGCTTTCATCCGAAACAGAGCCGCATTCATGCGGATGAAACCCCAGCGCGTGAAAGACAAACCCTCCGTGCCTTTCGGAAAACGCGGCGGCGGCATCCCATTCGCCGGGGCCGCAGGCGATTTCCACAACAAGGCGCACGCCGGCGGCGCGGGCGCGGGACAGCGCGTCCTCCCTGTCTTCGGAAAACGCCTCATTGCACAAATGGGCGTGGCTGTCGCAAATCATTAGAATTGCTCCTGATTATCAAGCGGCAATATCCGGGTTTTGCTGAACACGTCAACGGCGGTTTACCAGTTTGCCGGCAAGAGTGTCCGGGGTGAAGCCGAAGCGGCGCGTCATCCGCTTTCCCGTCATCCACACCTGCCATGCGCCGATTGCCGCCGCCAGCAGCCCTTCCCAGATTCTGCTTCCGTTGGCAAGCTCCATCAGCCCCGCCGCCGCCAGCGCGATGGAGGTGATGAACGCGCCTCTGGCCAGCAGTTCCGCCGCCAGCGCGTTTTTTACCAGTTCCGCAGCCAAAGACAGCGCGAACGGGGCCAAAGCCAGCACCAGCGTTTCCATCCACATCCCGGAGTGGCCTGGGGGCAGCGGCGGAGCCGGCCTGGGAATTTGCGGAGCCTTCTCCAGCGGCGCGCCGGCGGCCAGACCGTCCGTGGTAGCGGCAGGCTGAGGCGGTTTTTGCGCGGCGCCACGGGCCGCCGGGCGCGGCGGCTGCAGCCGTTCCGCCGGAATTGAAAACGAGCCGTCCGCCACGCGCAGCAGCGGAACCACAGTGCCGGGCGTTTCGCCCCTGCCTGCGGCGCGCCTGTCGGAGATTTTTGCCGGCTTTACCGGCCTGGCGTTTGCGGGGGGAGGGGCCTCCACCGCGTCCTCGGGGTTGAACGCCTTGCTTATCTGCGCGTCCTTTCCCGCCGCGGCGGCGTATTCAAGCGACAGGCTCGGCGCAAGAGGCGGAGCGGGGGGCGCGGAGAATTTGTTTTTTAGCCTTTCGTCCAGTCCGGGCCTGGGCTGCAGCAGCCAGCGCGAATGCGGGCTTAGAATCAGCAGCGCGGTCTGCCAGACGAAAAACAGCGCCACCGCTGCGCACACGGCGCCGGCGACGGCCCGGGGCGAACCCGCCGCCATCCTCGCCGCAGCCGCAAACGACGCGCCGCCGGGCAGCTCATGCCCGGTAACGGCGTGGAATATCCATGCGGCTGCCTCGCGCGGTCTCATTCCCCAGATGATAACAAATTGCAAAATGGTAAAATCGGCTTATGAGAAAACCCGTCTCCTCCGCCGCGCTGGATTTTTCCTATTCCCGCATGGGCATGTATCTTGAATGCCCCAGAAAATACGAGTTCCGATATATCCAGCGCCTGCCGGAAAAGCCGAAACCCTATTTCGCGCTGGGCCAGGGCGTGCATGACGCGCTGGAATACCTCTACGCCGTGCAGGCGCCGCCCTTCCCGTCCATGGAGGCGGTTTTGCAGCGCTTCCGCGACGAGTGGGAAAAAACCTCGCCGGAGGCCAAGGGATATTCCGCCCGCCAACTGCAGCAGGGAAAGCACAAGCAGGATTTTGACGACGGGCTTGTGATGCTGGGCGCGTATTACCGCAAGCACCGGGACGTCCTGCATATCCCGCTTGCCGTGGAGTTCAGGGCCAAGGTCGAGGTGGACGGCCTCAACGTTATAATGATAGCCGACCGTCTGGACTATCTGGGCAACGGCAAAATCGCCGTTGTGGACTACAAGACCGGCAAAAACGTGGAACGCGCGCCGGACCAGCTTTACATGTACCAGAAGCTGCTGGACATTTCGCCGGATTTCCAGAAGCTGGCCGCCGCCAAGACCGGCGAGGACGGGCCTTTTTCCGTCGGGAAAATGGTTTTCTGCCATGTGCCCTCGCTTGAGGAGGCGGCCTTTGACCGCGCAGGGGACCAGGAATTGGGCGCGGTGTGGAACAAGGCTCTGGACGTTGCCGCCAAAATCAGGGCGCGGGAATTTCTGCCCTCTCCCGGCGAGACCAAGTGCCGCTTCTGCGATTACCGCGAGCGTTGCCAGGCCGGCTCCGCGCAGACCGCGCCGGAGGAGGCCGCATTTTCGCTTCCCGCAAAGCCCGCCGGCGACATTCTGGGCGAGAAGATAGACAAATGCGGGCGCCTGCGCGAGGAGGCCGACGCTTTAGGCCGGGAAATCACCGCCCTGATGCGCGAGAAGGGGCTTAACCTCCATTTCGGCGCGAAATACAAGGCCGCGCTGGAAAAATCGCCCCGGCTGGAAATCCCGGACGAAAAAGCCATGCTTTCCGCCCTGCGCGAAACAGGGCTGCTCAACCGCGCGCTGCTGCCCACAAAAAAAGCGGTGGAAAACCTGCTTTCCGCGCCCGACCTCCCGCCGGACCAGCGCGCCCGGCTGGAAAGCTGCGTCAGACGCGGCGAAAATCTCAATCTCGGGCTGAACAAAATAAAGGACTAGCCTGAATGCTTCAGTTGGTTGCGAGGACCGAGGAGAAAAAGCGCGAAATAATGCCGAACAAAATTATCCGCGCGCGCCTCACTGCGCGAAAGGATAATTTTGTGAAGGCAGTATGAAGCGATTTTTAGCCGAATCCCGCAATCCAACTGAAACATTCAGGCTAGCACAGGCTGCCGGAGCAAAGCAGATGAAATACTATATTTCGCTTGACCAGGGCAGTTCCTCTTCCCGCGCGGTCGCGTTCGGCGTGGACGGGCGGCTGGCTTTCCAGTCCCGCAGGCCGCTGCGCTGCCGCCATGACGGCGCGATAGCCGAATATGACGCCGCCGAACTTGCCCGCGGCCAGCTTGACGCGCTGGACGAGCTGCTGGACCTGCTGCCGCCGGAGTCGGAAATAGCGGGGCTGGCAGTGGCCTCGCAACGTTCCACCGTGGTTTTATGGGACAGGAATACCGGCGCGCCGCTTTGCCCCGCGCCAAGCTGGCAGGACGGGCGCGCCGCCGCGCTGCTGGACGAAATCCCGCTGGACCACGGGCAAATCCGCGCCATTACCGGGCTTTACAAAACCCCCTATTACTCCGCGCCGAAAATACTATGGTGCCTGCGCAATTATCCCGCCGCGGCCAAAGCCGCGCGGGAGGGAACGCTGGCAATCGGCCCCGTGGCGTCGTATCTGGTCTGGCTGATGACGGGGGGGGAGGTGTTTGCGACGGACCCCACGCTTGCCCAGCGCACGCTTTTGTTTGACCTGCGCGCATGGAACTGGAGCGAAAAGCTGGCCGCCGTGTTTTCCGTGCCGCCGCAAAGCCTGCCGCAAATCCGCCCCAGCGCGGCGGATTACGGGGTTTTCCGGTCAAAGCGCGGCCCGATACGAATACTGGCCCTCGCCGGGGACCAGCAGGCCGCCATGGCCGGGGCGGGCGCGCTTTCCGCGGACACGGCGCTTGTCAATTACGGCACCGGCGCGTTTTTTCTGGCCCATGCGGACGGGCCCGCGCCGCAGGCGGCGGGGCTGCTGGAATCGGCGGGATGGGAGAGCGGGCGGCATTTGCTGGAAGGCACGGTGAACGCCGCCTCCTCGTCGCTGGACTGGCTGAACCGGCTGGGTATTGAATTTTCCGCGCGGGATGTGGACGAATTGTGCCGCCGCTCGGAAAATCCAGCGCTGATGCTATGCTCGCTTGGCGGGCTGGGCAGCCCGTACTGGGATTACAGCACCCCCGCCGCCATAACCAATCTGGGCGCGCGCACTGAAAAATGCGATATCGTGCGCGGCGCGGTGGAGGGCGTGGCGATTCTGACGGCGCAGGCCGCGCTGGCCGCGCGGCGCGCGGGCGCGAAGTTCGGGAAAATCATCGCCTCGGGCGGGTTCTCGCGCTCCGACTATCTGCTGGAATTCCAGAGCGGGCTTTTGCAGCTGCCGGTGGAGCGCGCCGCGCAGGAGGAAACCACCGCCCTGGGCGCGGCCTGCCTGGCCGCGCGGGCGCAGGGAGAGGACGTCTCCGGCTGGTTTTCGCCGGGAAAAACATTCGTTCCGCCTTTTCCGCAGCAGCGCGCAGGGGAAATACTTTCCCGCTGGGAGTCGTTCTACCGCGCCGTCAGGGGATAACCCTGCCCGGAAACCGCGGTTGGCAGGCTGTCATATTTTTTCCCGTATCGGCAGGGCGAAGGAGAATATGCTGCCCTTGCCCGCCTCGCTTTCCATCCAGATTCCGCCGTTGTGCATTTCCACAAAACGTTTTACCAGAACCAGCCCCAGCCCCGTGCCTTCGTAGCTGCGGCTGTGGGAGCTGTCGGCCTGGGAGAAAGGCTTGAACAGCTTGCCCCTGTCCTCCTGCGAGATGCCGATGCCGGTGTCGGCCACGCTGACCAGAATATACTCCGCTCCGCCGTTAACCGCCTCCAGCTCGCGCGCCGGAACAGGCGCGGCGGCGCGCAGTTCCGCCACGGTCACGCGGCGCGCCTTCAACGTTACCGCGCCTCCGGCCGGGGTGAACTTGACGGCATTGCTCAGCAGGTTGAAAATTATCTGTTTGAACTTGCGCTCGTCCGCGACGATTTTCATGTCCGCGGGAAAAGCGGCCTCTCCCGTCAGCGACACCTGCGCCTGGACGGACTGCTCGCCCACCATGCCAAGCGTCGTGTCCAGAATTTCCTTCGGAGCGAACACGGAGGGCGACAGTTCCATCCGGCCCGCCTCCACCTTGGAAAGGTCCAGGATGTCGTTTATCAGATTCAGCAGATGCTTGCCGCTTTTGATGACGTATCCGGCGTACTCATGCTGTTTCTCGTTTAGCGCGCCCAGCATTTCACTTTCCATCATCGTGCCGGAGACTATGATGACGTTCAGCGGCGTTCTCAGTTCGTGGCTCATGTTGGCGAGAAAAGCGGACTTTGCGGCATTGGCGTTTTCCGCCAGCGCGCGGGCGTGTTCGGCGACCTGTTTCTGGTCATTCAGTTCCGCGGTGCGCCGGGCCACCGTCTGCTCCAGCGAATCAAGCAGCATCGCATTCTCGTAGGCCACGGATGCCTGGTTGACAAATATCTGAAAAATCTCCATCCGCTCGGAAGAGAAATAATCCGCGTTCCTGCTGCACAGCGACAGCACCGCCGCAACCTCGTTCCGGCAGAGTATGGGGAAATAGGCGCAGGATTTGTAACCGCTGGAGGCGGCGCAGCGCACAAGCGCGTCGCGCCCGGCGGCGGAGTCTATGCGGTTGAGAAAATGCGGTATTTTCTCCTTCACCGCGCGGGAAAGCAGGCTGTCGCCGCCCAGCCCCGGGATTTCTCTGTTGAGCATCTCCAGGCAGGCCGCCGGCGCGCCGGCGGCGGCGACCACGGATAAACCCCCGTTTTCGTCCCGCTGCGCCAGCCAGCAGGTGCCGGGCGCCTCCGCGTCCTGCGCCAGAAAATCGTCGCTGCCGCTGCTGCCGGCGGACAAAGACAGCGCCTTTTCGCACAATTCCTCAAAAAGTTTCCGGCGGCCCTTTATCCTGACGATAGAGTTGGAGGCCTTGTTGAGATACATCAGGTTTTCGGTGAAAACGCGCAACAGATTGTCCTTGCGCTTGCGCTCGGTTATATCCATAGCCGTGCCTATTATGCCCAGCAGGTTATGCTCCGCGTCGTAAACCGAGCTGGTGGACAGAAACACGTCAAACCGGGAGCCGTCGCGCCGGTTGGCAATTGTTTCGCCCTCCCATTTGCCGATGTCCGTCCGGGAAGCGGCTATCTCCGCCATAACCGGCTTGTTTTTGAATGCGTCCAGCACTTTCCTGCCCAGCAATTCGTCGGCATGATTTTCGTAGCCCCACATCATGAGGAAAGCCGGGTTGAGGTATACGATTTTCGTCTCCGTGTCAGTGAGTATCACCCCGGTCCGGGAGGATTGCATCGCGTTTTCCAGCGCCAGCAGCCGTTCCGCGGTCCGGTGTTCCCAGGAAACGTCCCGGAACACCAGTATGACGCCGGAAATTTCGCCCGCTTCGTCTTTTATGGGCGCGCCGCTGTCGGCTATGGAGCAGCGGGTTCCGTCGCGTCTTATCAGCGCGGTATGGTTGGCCGGTTCCGACACTTTCCCGTTGCGCAGCACCTTGTCAACAGGGCTTTCGCAGATCATGCCGGTCTTTTCGCTGACAATGCTAAAAACCTCCGGCAGCGGGCGGCCCAGGGCCTGCGCCTCGCTCCAGCCGGTAAGTTCCTCTGCCACCTTGTTCATCAGCTGGATTTTTCCAACGCGGTCCGTCGCAATGACGGCGTCGCCTATGCTGCGCAGGGTAACCTCAAGCCGCTTTCGTTCTTCGGAAAGCGCATCCTGCGCCTGCCTGCGCCCGGAGATTTCCGCAGCCAGTTCCTCGCGCGACACGGTTACGCTCTTTAGCTCGCGGCTCATCGCGTTGAACGCGGCGGCCAGCCTGCCCAGCTCATCCGGGGAACGCGCCGCGCCCCGGCTGCCCGCATTGCCGTCCGCAATCCCGGCTATGCCCCGAAGCAGCATTTGCACCGGCTTGCCAAGCAGGATGGACATCAACAGCGAAACAAGCGCGAACGCCGCCAGGCAGCCGCCGGCAGCCAGCAGCCACACCGTCCGGGCAAATCTGGCGCCGCGCTCCGAGACGTCCCTGTGCGAAAGAACCAGCGTCGCCCGGCCTATCACCCCGCTTTCGCCGTTGCCGCCCGAAGCCGTTCCCCCGCCGGAATCCTTTCCGGCTTTTTCAATTTTTACCGGGGCGGAGTATTCATTCTCGTCCGCGCCGCCCCTGCGCCCGCCGGAATACAGTATCCGCCCCGATTTGTCCGCCACCTCGCAGTAAACCACATTCTCCCGGCGCAGCATTTCCCTGCCGGCATGGCGCAGCATTTCGGTGTTGCCGGCCAGAACGGGATATTCGCTGCCCATGGCAAGCCAATTAAGCAGCAACCCGGCCTGATTGTCAAATTCATGGCGCAGCGCCGCCTTCTCGCAGCGCACGGTGTAGACCGCAAAAACCGCGCTCAACGCGGCCAGCAGCGACACGAAAAGCAGCGTGATCTTCCTTGAGATGCTCATTTGCAGGACGCCTCCGGCGCGCCCGCTTCCGTATGCGGCGCGGACAGGATGGAGATTTTCATAGCATAACGAGTTTACAATACTATCCAACAAGCGCGCGCATGGTTTTGGAAACGGGCTTTATTGCAAATGCCGGCGGGCGGCGTTCAACCCCGCCCGCGCCAGCGCATTATCCGGCGACAGGGACAGGGCTTTATTGAAATCCTCCAGAGCCTGCGCATGCCGCCCGCTTTTGCCGTATGCTATGCCGCGGTTGGCGTAGGCGTCCGCAAAGCCGGGAGCCTGCGCTATGGCGCGGCTGTAATCGTCAATAGCCTGATTGTAGCGGCCCAGCGCGGTGTAAACCGCGCCCCTGTCGTTGCAAACCGCCGGCTGTCCGGGTTTCAGTTCCAGCGACCGCGTGAAATCCCCCGCCGCCTCTTCAGCGCGGCCCGATGCCAGCAGCGCGCGCCCCCTGCGGCGGAAAATTTCGGCGCGGATGCCGCCGTCGCGCGCGAATTGCAGCGCGGCGGTGAAATCCTCCGCGGCGGCCTCCCGGTTGCCGGCGTCCAGATTTGCCGCGCCTCGGTTGGAGTATATGACCGAATAAAGCCGCGCGTCGCCGCTTTCCGCGCATGTCCGCGCGGCGTCGTTCCACAGCGACAGGCTGCTGTTCCAGGCTTTCACCCTGTCCGCCGACTGCCAGCCCAGCGCCAGCGCAGCCGCCGCGGCGCAGGCCAGGGCGGGTTTGCGCGCACAGCCGTAAAACCGCGCAAATGCCGCCCCCGCCATCAGGAATATCCCCGCCGCCGGGATGTAGGAATATCTGTCAGCCGGCGCCACGTGATAAAACGCCAGCGCGGGCGCAAGCGCAAGGCAGAAAAACGCGAAGCCGAAAGCATACAGCCGCTCTTTAAGCCTCAGCAGCAGCGCGCCAAAGGCTGCCAGCGCGGCAGTCGCCCCCGCGCCGGAGGCGGCCAGCGGGTAGACGGCGCAAAGCCCGGACGGCAACAGTATCTTTTTCAGGTAAAACAACGCGCCGGGGCCGAAAGCCGCCAGCATCCCCGCCGCCGAGGATGCCGCCGCCTGACGCGGCAGGAAAAATGAGCCGGTCCTGAAAGTCAGCGCGGTAACAGCGGCGGCGGCGATGAAATACGGCGTTTTTTCCGGCAGCCGCAGCCCGCGTTTCTCGTGCCAGTCCAGAAGCGGGAAAATAAATACCCCGCCCGCAATGGCCGGCTTGGACAGCAGCGCCGCCGCAAACAGCGCGGCTGATGCCGCAAGCCCCGTCCGGGTCCGTTTCAGATACAGCAGCAGCGAGCCGAAAAAGAAAGCCCCGCACAGCGGATCCTTCATGCCAGAAATCCACGCGACGGATTCCGCCCGCAGCGGATGAACCGCAAAAAGCAGCCCCGCAAACAGCGCGCCGTAAAAATCCAGCCCCAAAGCCAGCGCGAACCTGCGGAACAGGACGCAGCAAACCAGATGCAGCGCGATGCCCGCGCAATGAAAAGCCGACGGCGCGGGCCCCGCCGCCATGTAAATCAGCTTGTAAAGCGCAAGCGTCAGCGGATGATACAGCACAATGGCGCTTGCCGTTGACGCGGCGGAAAAAACCCCGCCCCATCCCGGATTTACTATGGAGGGGTTGCCGGTTACATAATCCGGGTCGTCCCAGTTGACAAAACCGCCGCCGGCGGCGGGCCAGAAAACCGCCAGCGCGGCCAGTATTATCAGCGCGTCCGCAAGCCATGCGCGGCGAAGAACAGCCGGCGCTAAATCCGGCGCGGGCGCGTCGGAAAACTTTTTCTTATTTTTGCCCATGCAGGTTCCCCAGCGCGGCACGCCGCCCCTCCAGCGCGTACGCATTGCCCGGCTCCAGCGAAAGGGCTTTGTCAAAATCCTCCAGCGCCCGCCTGTGTTCCCCGCTTCTGCCGCAGGCTATGCCCCGGTTTGCGTATGCCTGCGCAAAGCCGGGGGCCAGACGTATCGCCTCGCTGTCCCCGGCTATGGCGTCCTGAAACCGTCCCATCGCCGAATATATGGCGGCCCTGTTATGCCATGCCAGCGGCTGATTCGGATTTAATTCTATTGATTTGGAATAATCCGCCAGCGCAAGCTCCGGGCGGCCAAGCGAAAGCTCCGCGTCCGCGCGCAGCGAATACGGCTCCCAGCCGGAGGGGTCCAGCTCCGCCGCGCGGGAAAAATCGGAGGCGGCCCCGCCGTAACGGCCCAGCTTCATCCGCGCCCAGCCGCGCCAGCGCCAGCAGTAACCGTAGGCCGGGTCCAGCGCGAGGGCTTTGTCAAAATCCGCAATGGCGGCGGCGTAATTGCCTGCCGCGCAATAAAGCGAGGCCCGCTTGCCGTAGGAAAAAACATAATCCGGGTCTATCTCCGCCGCTGCGCTGAAATCCGCCAGGGCCTTGTCGAAAAAACCACCGGACTGGTAAACGGTGCCGCGCGTCAGATACCCCGGCACGAAACGCGGGTTCTTGGCTATCACATCGCTCCACATTGATTCCGCGCTTTGCCAGGTCCGCGCGCGGGCCAATGACAATACCGCAAACACCAGCGCCGCCGCGCCCGCCGCCGCGAACATCCCTTTTTTCCATTGCGGACGCAGTTTCAGCAGATTGTCCGCGCCGGCAATGGCGGCGCAGCCCAATCCCAGATACGGCAGATAGGCGTAATGGTCAAAAGCCACCGACGGCCCCGGCGGCAGCATGGACACAAGCGGCAAAATTGCCGCAAGGAAAAACGCCAGTCCGGCCAGCGCGCGCCTGTCCCGGCGGGCCGCGTAAATCAGCGCGCCTGCGGCCAGCACGGCGGCAAAAGGCGCGAGAACGAATTCAAGCGGCAACGGCGTCCCCGGCGCGGGATATATGGCGGAGAGTTTGACCGGCAGCGCAAACCGCAGCAGATAGCCGCACAGTGAATGCGCGGCGATGCAAAGCCCGCGCCACGGCCCGGACGCGGCCTGGCCGGCGGCAACAGCCAAAACCCGGTCCGCGCTGGTGGTAAACAGCGCCAGCCCGCCGAAAAACGCCGCCGCCGCGAAATGCGCCAGCTTGTCGCGTAGCGTTATTTTCCGAAACGCCGCCCAGTCCATAAGCATCAGCGCGATTGGCAGCGCCACCCCCTGCGGCTTTGCCAGCAGCCCGGTCGCGAATAAAACCGGCGACCATATGATGAACGCCCGCCCCCCGCCGCCGCGCCAGCGCAGATACGTGTAAATGGAAGCCAGAAAAAACAAACCGTGCAGTAATTCTTTTCGCTCGGAAATCCATGCCACGGATTCCACGTTCATCGGATGGACGCCGAAGAAAAGCGCCAGCCAGAACGCCCCCGCCAATCCCATCCCCAGTTCAATGCCGATAAACAGCACAAGGGCGCAGTTCGCCAGATGAAGCGCCAGATTGTCCGCGTGATAGAGCCAGGGCTTTAATCCCGCCAGCCGGTATTCAACCGCGAAGGAAAGCATTGTAAGCGGCTTGTATAACCCCCTGTGCAGCGAGGAGAACATCTCCCCGGCGGACTGCGGCGACAGCCGCGTTATCGCCGGATTGGAGACAACGTATGCGCCGTCATCCCAGTTGCGCATGAAATCCGCCTTCAGCGCGGGCGACATCGCAGCCGCCGCAAACGTAAGCACGACAATCAGCGCGCGGGCCTTGAGGTTTTTCATCGCTTTGCCCCCAGACTGGATTCCGCCATCCGCCTGCCCGCCAGCGCGGCGGGGTTGCCCGGCTCAAGCGACAAGGCTTTGTTGAAATCCTCCAATGCCTGCGCGTGTTTGCCGCCTCTGCCGTATGCGATGCCGCGGTTGACGTATGCCTGCGCGAAATCCGGCGCAACAGCCAATGCCGCACCGAAAGCCTGCGCCGCCGCGTCATAGCGATTCAATGCCAGATAGGCCACGCCCAGATGGTTTTGCGTCTGCGGATTTTGCGGCTCCAGCTTTACCGCTTTTTCAAAATCTTCCGCCGCCTTGTCATAGCGCATAAGCACGAAAAGATAGAGCTGCCCGCGCAAATCCCAGGCCATGGAAACGGGCTGTAATTCCGCCGCCTTGTTGAAATCCGCCATAGCCTCGCTGTAACGTTTCAGATTGCAGTACGCCAGCCCCCTGTTGAGATAGGCGTGGTACACGCTGGAATCCCCGGCGGCTATGGCTTTGGTGAAATCGGCGGCGGCAAGGTCGTGGCGGCCCATGGCGGCGTATGTCATGCCCCTGTTGTTATATAACCCCTCCGCCGCCTGATACGGGTTCAGTTCCAGCGCGGCGGTGAAATCGTTCTGCGCCGGCATGTATTCTTTCCTTTCCAGATATGTGTTTCCCCTGTTATAAAGAACATAGGGCAGGAATGTGGCGCGGAAAAGTTTGACGCTGCCGCTCCATACGGGTTTCTGGCGCAACGCGTCGCTCCACAGCGCGGGCGGGTCGCCCCATAGTTTCGCCCGGTCAAAGCACAGCCAGCCGCAGGCAAGAATCAGCGCGGCGGCGCAGACGGCGGCGGGAATTTTCGCTTTGGCATAAGCCTGCCCGAACAAAACTCCCGCCGCCAGGAAAACCCCCGCCGCCGCTATGTAAATGTAGCGGTCCGCCGGGAACACCTCGCCGAAAGGCAGCATTTGCGAAACCGCCAGCGCAAAAAATCCAAGCCCGAAGGCATAAGGCCGCAGAACTTGCAGCCTGAAAAAACAAAACGCCGCGCCGATAAAAGCGGCGGAAGGCAGATATTTCAGGAAAATATTGTCCGGCAGCCATACCAGCGGGTATATCGCCGACAATTTCGCCGGAAACAGCAGTTTTCCCAGATAAAACAGCAATCCGTGTCCGCAAAGCGCGAATCTGTCCGCAAGGCCCGCGCCGCCGCTGTGCGCCGCGCGCGAAATCAGCCCCCCGCCCGTCTTGAAAGTAAGCAGTATCGCCGCCGCGGCGGCCAGAAAAAACGGAAGTTTTTCCAGAAACATTTTCCGGTCCGGCGCGCGGCCCCTGTGCCAGTCCAGCAGCGGAAAAATGAAAGCTCCGCCCGCTATTGTCGGCTTTGAAAGCATTGCCGCCGCGTATAAAACCGCCGACGCCGCCAACCGCCCGCGCAGATACGCCAGCAGCGAAAACAGGAAAAAGAAACTGCACAGCAAATCCTTCCTGCCGGAAATCCACGACACGGATTCGGCATGCGCCGGATGGACGGCAAACAGCGCGGCGGCAAAAGCCGCCGCCGGAAACGCCAGCCCCAGTTCCAGCGCAAGCCAGTAAAACGCAATTCCGTTGATTATATGCAGCGCAACATTATCCGCGTGATACACCGCCGGTTTGAGCCCCGCCGCCATGTATTCCAGCCTGTAGGATAAAAATGTGAGCGGCTGGTACAGCACAAGCGAATTCGCCGCCGAAACCGGCGCGAACACCTTCCCCCACCCCGGAGCTACGACGGCAGGGTTGTTGTGCAGATAATCCGGGTCGTCCCAGTTGATGAACCCCGCGCGCAGCGCGGGCCAGAACGCCGCCAGCGTCAGCAGGGCAATCAGGGCAGAGGCAATAACATGTTTTGCCGCGCCGGGCCGGCGCAGGGCTGATGCGATGTTCATTTAGCCCCCGCGCGGGACAGGCTGTCCATGGCGACCTTTCTGCCGGCCTGCGCCAGCGCATTGCCCGGCTCAAGCGAGAGCGCTTTATTAAAATCCTCCAGCGCGGGCGCGTGCTTCCCGCTTCTGCCGTATGCTATGCCCCGGTTGGCATAAACTCGCGCCAAGGCAGGAGCCATGCGGACAGCTTCATTATAATCCTTAATGGCTTTTTCATATCTCAGTGTGGCTATATACGCATCCGCGCGCGCGATGTAAACAGCCGCATTACGCTCCATATCAAGAGCTCTGGTGAAATCGGCTATGGCCCTGTCATGGTAGCCCATGGCGGCGTAAGCCAACGCACGCCTGGGATAGACATAATTGTAATCAGGTTTTAGCTCAACCGCTTTGGTGAAATCCGCTTCCGCGCGGATGAAATAATTCAGCGCCATGTAAGCAGTCGCGCGGTTGCCGTAAAGCAGATACAGCACCTGCCCGGGAGGCGACAATTCCAGCGCGCGCGTGTAATCCGCCACCGCCTGCGCATATTGCCCGCGCGCATAATAGACCACGCCCCGGTTATTATAAGCCAGCGGCACTATCAGAGGATATTTTGCGATGGCATCGTTCCATATGGCAAGATTATCCGTCCACAGTCTGGCGCGCCCGGCGGCTGTCAAGCCCGCCGCGGCAATCACCGCGCAGGCGGCCGCAACCGGCAGAAAGACTTTCGGAACCAGTTTCGCCGGCGAGAACCAGCGCAGGGAACGCTCCATGTTATCAGGCGCGGAATAGGCCCCTCCGGCATATAAGTTCCCGCAGGAATGCCCCGCCCTCCATCGGCAAATATTGTCGCTTAAATGGGTCAGCCCCGCGCCTGCCATCAGGAAAACGCCCAGCGCTGGGATGTACAAATACCTGTCCGAAGGAGGCAGCGCCCCCATAAACGGCAGCACAGGCATCAGCGTCAGCAGAAATAACGATATCCCGAGACCGTATGCCCTTTTCTTGCGCCGGAACAGCCATATCACCGCCGCGCAAAGCGCCACCGGCAGAAAAATCGCCGCGGCACCGCGCGGTGGTGTCAGATAAGGATACAGCACCGACAATTTAATCGGCATTAGCAGCCGATGCAAAAAAGCCAGCGCTCCCGCGGCGGCAAGAGCCGCTTTTCCCATCGCCGCGGTGAAAGACTGTTCGGAAATGGTATTTTCCATAAAAAAACCGCCCGCGCGCAGCGACATCGCCAGAACTGCGGCAGCTGCGGCAAGATGCGGAACTTTTTCCGCGAAAATATTCGGCTTCCAGCCCCTGTGTTCATGCCAGTCTATCGCAAAAAGTGTGAAAACACCCATAAATATGGTTGGTTTTGAAAGCAGTGCAAGCGCGAACAGAACGGACGAGCCGATCAGCCAGCCGACATTGCGGCTTTTTAAATAGCGCATGTACATCAGCAGCATTCCCAGAAAGAACAGGCAGCACAGAACGTCTTTTCTGCCGCAGACGCCGGCTACGGATTCCACCCCTGCTGGATTGGCCGCAAAAAGCAACGCCGCAAACAGCGCGGAACCGCTGTTTGCGCACACCGCCAGCGCAAAATAATAAGCCAGCCAGCAATTTGCAATGTGCAGCATAATATTGGTCGTGTGAAATACCGCGGGATTCAAACCAGCCAGAGAATACTCAATTTTATAGGTTAACAATGTCAGTGGATGGTAGTAGCCCAGATGGGATTTTGTGAAAATGCTTCCCCAGTTCCGGTTTGGCAGCAACGGATTTGCGGTTACATACTGCTGGTCATCACCATTGATGAATCCGGCGTTGAAGACTGGCCAGAACGTCGCCACTGTCAGCCCGGCAATCAGGGCGGAGGCAATAACATGTTTTGCCGCGCCGGGCCGGCGCAGGGCTGATGCGATGCTCATTTGGCCCCCGCGCGGGACAGGCTGTCTATGGCGACCTTGCGGCCCGCCAGCGCAAGCGCATTGCCCGGCTCAAGCGAGAGCGCTTTATTAAAATCCTCCAGCGCGGGCGCGTGCTTCCCGCTTCTGCCGTATGCTATGCCCCGGTTGGCATAAGCCGCCGCAGAGCCGGGCGAAAGCCGCACAACCGCATTGTAATCGGACAAAGCCTCCGCGTAACGGTTCAATGCCGTGTATGCGGCGCCCCGGTTGGTGTATGCCTCCGGCTGATTCGGGTCCAGCGCAAGCGCGCGGCTGTAATCGGCGGCAGCATCCTCGTGGCGGCCCAGCGCCAGACACACGCCCGCCCGCCTGAAAAAACCTTCCGCGCGCAAAGGCTGCAACTCAATTATCCTGCCGAAATCGGACAATGCGGAATCGTATTGCCTCAGATTGTAATAGACAATGCCCCGGTTTATATACGCCTCGTTATAGCCCAGCCGTATCGCCTCGCTGTAATCGGCCAGGGCCGCCGCATAATCGCCGGACACGTTGCGGATATTGCCCATGTTGTTTACAATGCCCGCCCGGCCCTGATTGGGATTTAGTTGCAGCGCGGCGGAATAATCGTTCAATGCTTCGGGATATTTCTTCATGGCCAGATATGCGTTGCCCCTGTTCAGCAGGGCATTGGGCAGGAAAGCCAGTTTGTAATATTTCAGCGGCGCGCCGCCGGAGGGGGGCAGGTTCTTGGCCAGGACATCGTTCCACAAATCCAGCGGGCGGCCCCACAACGCGGCGCGCCGGGCGCAGAATTGGCCCAGCGTCAGGAACAAAACCGCAGCGCAGATGGCGGCGGCGATTTTCCGCTTTTCACAGGCCCGCCCGAACCAAATGCCGGCAATCAGGAAAATGCCCGCCGCGGGGATATAGGTGTACCTGTCCGCCGGAAATACCTCAAAAAACGGCAGCGCGGGAAGTATCGCCAGCGCAAAAAACGCAAGCCCGAAGGCATATTGCCGCTTTTCCGCGCGGAAAAGCCATGCCAGCAGCGCAATAAAAGCCGCCAGCGGCCAGTATGCGGCGAAAAACCCCTCCGGCGGCACCACAAGCGGATACAGCGCGGACAAATGAAGCGGAAAAAGCAGCTTTTTCAGATAGAACAGTATGCCCCAGCCGCACAGCGCGATTCTGCCGCCGGCATTGAAGCCCATATCGCCAACGGACTGCGGCGCGGCAAGCAGAAAGCCGCCTATCGCAAACGACAGCAGCGCAGCCGCCGCCGGAGCCAGAAAAAACGGGATTTTTTCCGCGATGATTTTGCCGCTCCAGCCGCGCCGCTGCCGCCAGTCCAGCAGCGGAAACACCAACGCCCCGGCGCCTATGGTGGGTTTTGCAAACACCGCAGCCGCGTATAACGCGGCGGAAGCCGCCAGCAGCCGCCAATTCAGCGATTTGAGATACCGCAGATAAACCAGCAGCGCGCCCAGAAAAAACGCGCAGCACAGCGGGTCCTTCATGCCGGAAATCCAGGCGACGGATTCGGCGCGCATGGGATGCAGCGCAAACAGCGCGGCGGCGAAAACCGCGCCCGCAAATTCCAGCCCCAAAGCCAGAGCAAGCCGGTAAAACAGCGCGCAGTTGAGCAGATGAAGCGAGATATTGGTTAAATGGAAAGCCGCCGGCTGCGGCCCGAAGGCGGAATATAAAACCTTGTAAACCAGAAATGCAAGCGGATGGTAAAACCCGCCGAAGGGCGAGGTGGAAAACACCGCTCCCCAGCCGCGACCGGTTACAGCGGGGTTGTTGGTGACATAGCCGGCATCGTCCCAGGTGAAAAACCCCGCGCCCGCCGCAGGCCAGTAAACCGCCGCAACCGCGGCCAGCGCGGCGGCGGCCAGAACAGGCCGGGCAATATCCGCCCGGAATCCCGGTTTGGCCGGGACAGGCGCGGCGGGCGGATTCCCTGACGAAGTCATAACCGGCGGCCCGCCCGCGCGGGCTATTTGGAGCAGGCCAGAATTCTGGGCAGGGTTACGCCGGTCTGCGCCTGGTATTTGCCTTTGCGGTCCTTGTAGGAGGTTTTGCAAACCTCGTCGGAGCCCAGGAACAGGAGCTGCGCTATCCCCTCGTTGGCGTAGATTTTGGCCGGCAGCGGGGTGGTGTTGGAAATCTCTATGGTGAGGTGGCCTTCCCACTCCGCTTCCAGCGGGGTGATGTTGACCACTATGCCGCAGCGCGCGTAGGTGCTTTTGCCCAGGCAGATTCCCAGCACGTCGCGGGGAATGCGGAAATACTCCACCGAGCGGCCCAGCGCGAAAGAGTTCGGCGGCACAACGCAGCACTGGCCTTTGTAATCCACGAAGGCCTTGGGGTCAAAATTTTTGGGGTCTATGACGGCCATGTAGACGTTGGTGAAAATTTTGAACTCGTCGGCTATCCGTATGTCGTAGCCGTAGGAGGACGGGCCGTAGGAGATTTTGCCCTCGCAATTGAGGTTCTCCTCGTACGGCTCTATCATTTTCCGCTCCAGCGACATTCTCTTTATCCATGAGTCCGATTTAATCATAACGCTCTCCTGATAGCGCCCAGCACGGCGAAGGCCTTCTCCGCCGGGTTGAGCCGGATTTTCCCCTCAAGCACGTTAAAACCGCGCCTGGAAATTTTATCCAGCAGCGCGCCGTAAATGCCGCCCATCACGGCGGCGGGCAGCATGGACGCCCTGTCTTGCGGGTCAAGCGCGGCTGCGGCAAGCGAGTAAAACTCCCGCGCGCGCGCGGCTTCCCGCTCCAGCGCGGCGGCCAGCCGTTCCCGCCGGGTCCCATTAAGAATATCATTTTCCGAAAGGCCGAATCCGCCCAAATCCTCAAGCGGGAGGTAAATGCGGTCCAGGCGGGCGTCCTCGGCGACGTCGCGGATGATGTTGGTGAGCTGCACGGCGTAACCCAGCAGCCGGGCGTATTCCCGCGCGCGTTCCGCGTGCCTGTAGCCGAAAATGCGCGCGCATAAAAGCCCCGGGGCCGAGGCGGCGCGGAACATGTACCATTCCAACTCCGCGAAGGTTTTGCAGCGGACGGGGCCGATGTCATGCTCCATGCCTTCTATAAGAAGCGCGAAATTCTCCTTTTCCAGCCCGAATTGCGTTACCGGCCCGGCAAGGCGTTTTGTTACGGGATGGGAGGGCGCGCCGGAATACAATCTGTCCAATTCCTGCCGCCAGAAATTTATGGATTCGCGCGGGTCGGAGGAGCCGGGCTCGTCCACGGCGTCGTCAACCGCGCGGCAGAAACCATACACCGCCGCCAGCGCCTCCCGCTTGCGCGGCGGCAGAAAAAAGAACGCCGGCGCGAAGCTGGAGGGGCGTTCGGGGCCGGCGTTTCCGTTCATCAGAATGTCGTGATGTTTTTGTTGTTGTCAAACGTGAAGCCTTTGGTGCCGCCCTTCCTGGTAAACACAAGCTGAAACTTGTTCGGCATGGTGGGATTGAACTTGACGGTATATGGCATGTTGGTTTTGTTGGGGTCTTCCATGCCCATGGAGGCCCAGCTGGTGGTGAACAGATGGGTGTTGGCATAATACTTGGTTTCAGCCATCCATATAGCCTCGGCGTGTTTTTTGCCGACGGCGAAGGCGGCTTTTTCAGGGTCCCTCATGCCGGAAATAACCACAGACGACAACACGGCGATGATAATGACCACAATTATCAGCTCCACCATGGAAAACCCCCCGCCGGACAGGCGCCGGCGGCGCGCCGGCGGGAGGGAAACGCGCGGCATTGTCATGATCCCGCGGCAAAGTGCATATGGCCGGTGACATTCCATCCGGTTATCACTATATCGGCGGGAATGCAGGCATCGCCGTCGCAGTAGACAACCTTGCTGAGGTCAGGGGGATTCTTGTGGGAATAGACATAAGACGAGCCGCTGCCGGTGAGCTGGTAAAAATCCGTCGCCTGCCAGAACTCGTCGTTATAATTGCATTTGGCATTGATCGAAATGGTGCTAGGCGTGGCCGTAACATCGTCCGCCAGAAGCCGCAGCGGGAAATAGGCCGCAGCCCCGATCAGCAGTCCCATCACAGCCAGTAATATCCTGTTTTTCATATGCCTCCTCCGCTTGACGTAAAGTGCATGTGCCCTGTGGAATACCACTCCGTTATCACGAAATCAACGGGAACGCCGACATCGCCGCTTTTGTACTTGTCCACATCAGCCTTGTCCACCGCCGGAACTCCGGCAACTCGCGCATAGACAAAAGACGCCCCCGCAGCGGACGGAGTAAGCCGGTATGCCGCAGTCACCGCCCACAGCTTGTCGTACCAGCAGCCGATGGTGCCCGACTGCTCGCCGCTGGGCGTGCTGTTCACATTATCCGCGGCCAGGCTGGCGGGATACAAGGCGCGCAGCCCCGCAAGCGCGGCGGACAATGCGGCAAGCGCAAAGATTTTTCTCATGGTTTTCGGCCTCCTTCAATTCTGTCCCAGCGGGGGCGCAAAGTCGGTGGTGAACGAATAGGTCGTCGCCCCTCTTCCCAGCGCCCCGTTTATGGCTCTGTGGCGCAGCAGAGTTACCGTTACCCGCTGGTCCTTCTCCGCGTCGTGGCGGTGCTGCCAGGCTTTGCGCGCTGCGTATCCGGCGGCAAATCCCGCAAGCAGGAGAGCCGCCGCTTTTGCCGCCATCACCAGTTTTTTCCGGTCCGCGCTCTGGTCCGCCATTGTCCCTCGGTTACTGACGGAAGTGGATATGCCCGTGAATTTTCCACCGGGTAACAATCATTCTGGGGTGCACGGACACGCTGGAGCCGGTTATTTTCGCCGCCTCCTTGGTGGCGGGCGTCCCGGACGACATGTCCAGTTTCTGAACCCCGTCGGCCACGGAAGAGGCATAGGCCTCTAGGGCGGTCCAATGCTCGTCCCAGATGGCGCGTATGTCGCCGTCGGACATCAGCGCCGGATCCTCCGCCCGCGCCGCGCCCGCCAGCAGTCCCGCCGCCAGCCCCGCCGCAAGCATCAGCAAACACAATATTCTGCCGTTTTTTGTCATGACGGATTTCCCCATATCACAGGAAATGCATGTGGCCGTGCACGCGCCATCTTGTGACAATCATCTTCGGGCACAGCGAGACATGGCCGCTTTCTATTTTGGCCGCGACAGCGGTATCGCCGCTGAGTCCGGTATCCTTCAAAAACTCCACATATTTGCCGTCGGCGGACACATAGGCGCCGATGGCCGTCCACTTGTCGTCCCAGACCACGCTGGCTTTTGACTCGCCGCCGGATTTTTCCGTGGGGTCGCTTGCCTGAGCCCGGCGCGAGGCGACAAACAACCCCGCCATCAGGCCCAGCGCCGCCAGAAGCACATAAAACATCCTGTTCGTCTTTTCCATTCAAGCACCTCGCTTGTCCGAGACAGCCGCTACATAAGCGAGCCGGGGCCCTTAATGAAGAACGGGAACGCCCGCGTGCCGCCTATGTGCAGCTTATACACTATACTGAAATTCATTGGAGAATCCACCGTGACATCTATGTACCACTGGCCGCTTACTTTTTTCACGGTGTATTCCGGATTATACACCCTTTTGTTAATGGCGTATTTTATGCTTTTGCTCCCGGAAGAAACAGTGCCGTTGGAGATGTCAAGAATGGCAGCGGTGGCGCCGGCCTCGCAGACATACCGCGCCGTTATTCTGTCCAGCGTAAGGGTGAGGTCGGTCATTTTGGCATTCATAAGCACCATCGTGGCGGCGATAATGGACGATATAAGCAGCACTATGCCAAACACCACCATAAGCGCAAAGCCCTTTCTGTTTCCCCGCAAGTCCGCCATAAATATCCCTGCGCGCCGGCGCATTTCCACGGCGCCGTCAGGCTAAAATCTAACCATAAAGCGCGTTTGTTGTCAACTGCGCCGGAGCACGGAAAATTACTCCTATTTATTCTCCCAGGTGAAATCCCCTTCTCTCAATTGAAGCTGGTCATTGGCCGCAGCCATGGGCGCCGTGCCCAGATAATAGTATTTGCGCGGCCCGTCCGTGGTGTCCTGCCAGGATATGGACGCCTGGAAATCAAACCCCAGGTCCGAGGGCGTGTTTTCGTAAGTCATCACAACGCTGTTGGGCGCGGCGGCGGGCACAAGGCCCATGCTTTTTATATCCATGTTGCCGAAAGGCCCGGGGTTGCCCATTTCGGAGCGCGTTTCGGCGTATCCCGATCCGGTGTAGGCGTATACGCCGGAAAAATGGTGAACCGCGTTGTTGGCGCAGCGCCATTCCATCTGCTCCCGCAGGAGATTTATGGCCACGTAATTGTAATCCGACACCCGCAAATTGCGCCGGGTCGTAAGATAAAAGGCCATATACGCGCCCACTGCGGTCGCCAGAATGGCCGTGGCCACTATGACCTCCGCCAGCATGAAGCCCGAAACCGCCTTTGCCGGCAGGCGGCGCGCCAGCGGACGGACCGCGGCTCCTCGGCATAAATCCATCAACTCCTCCGCAATGCGCGGCGCGCACGGCAGCCGCCGGCGCGCCCGCCCTCAAAAATGAACGAAACCATGGCGGCTTTTATTGCGCCGCGCCGGGCAGGGACAAGGCGCGTCATTTGTCCTCCCAGGTGAAAGAGGCCTCTCTCAACTGCAACTGGTCATTGACTTCCGACATCGGCAATGTGCCCAATTCGCGCTTTCGCAGCGGCCCGTCGGGGGTGTCGCGCCATTCCACCGAGGCGTAAGCGTTGTGGCAGCCGCCGGGGCCGTTGGTATAGTTGTAAAAGGCGATTATAACGCTTTGCGGCGCGCCCGGCGGCACGAGATTTTTTGTCAGCAAATTCATTTCAATGGGCATGTTGGAGCCGTCGTCGGCGCCGTACAAAATCCATTCTTTCCAGCCGTAGCCTATCGCAGACGAAGTGCCGGACCCAGCCCCCGGCTGCATAGTGAGAGTAAATCCGGTCGCGGGGGGGTAATAGTACTTAATGGCAAATTGGTGAAGCGCATGTGTGGATTCGCGCCATTCCATCACCTCACGGCACAGATTTATGGCGACGTAATCGTAGTCGGACACCTTAAGGTTGTGCTTCATCGTGGAGTAAAAAGCCATATACGCGCCCACGGCGGTAGCCAGAATGGCCGTAGCCACCAGAACCTCCGCCAGCATGAACCCCTTCATGCGGCGCTTCACACCCTTTCCGCCGCGGAAATTATTTTGTCGCATGCGATAAAATAACACCCTCTCCACTCTTACAGGTGTATCATAATTTCACAGGCGCCATCAACCGCCGGGAAAGCGCGCGGCGTCAATCCAAATCGCGCAGCTTCATCTGTATGGGGCCGGAGCCGGAGCCTTCCGCGAACTGGCGCACATAAGGGTTGTCCGTTTTGCGGAACTCCTCCGGCGAGCCGGAGAAAATGAAATTTCCTTCGTGCAGCATGGCGATTTTGTCGGCGATTTTATAGGCGGACTTCATGTCATGGGTGATGACTATGGCCGTAACCTTCAGCTTGCGCTTGAGGTCCAGTATCAAATCGTTGATGATGTCGGACATTATGGGGTCAAGGCCGGAGGTCGGCTCGTCATAGAGAATATACTGCGGGCCGGCGGCTATGGCGCGCGCCAGCGCGACGCGCTTTTTCATGCCGCCGGAAAGCTCGGAGGGGCGCAAATCCTCGGCATTGGCAAGGCCCACCAGCGCCAGCATCTCCTTTGCCACCGTCCGGTAATGCGAGGGGGGCACGTCGCTTAAATACTTCAGCCCGAAGCTGACATTCTCCCACACGGAAAGCGAGTCAAAAAGCGCGCCCTCCTGGAACAGATAGCCAAAGCCGCGCCGCAGCTGCGCAAGCCGGTATTCGTCGTTGGTGTCGGCTATTTCCCGCCCGTCCACTTTTATGCTGCCGGCGTCCGGCTTTATAAGCCGAATAACGCATTTTATGAAAGTGCTTTTCCCCGTTCCCGATCCGCCCACCACGCAAAGCGTCTGGCCGGAGGGGATGTCTATATCCAGCCCCTTAAGCACGGCTTTGGGGCCGAAATGTTTTTTAAGGCCGCGAATCTCTATCATATTCCCAGCGCCACCAGCACCGCCGTGGCGAAATAATCCAGCACCAGCACCAGCACCATGCTGGCAACCACCGCGCCGGTGGTGGAGCGGCCCACGCCTTCCGCGCCGCCGCGGGTGGACAACCCCTTGTAACAGCAAACCGTCGCTATCATGAAAGCGAACAGAAAAGACTTGGAAAACCCGTGCATGAAATCCCTTACCTGCATGAAAGTCAGTATATCGTGCCGGTAGGTGGAGGAGGGAACATCCAGCTTGAACACGCTTACAAAAAACCCGCCCATTATGCCGGAAAAATCGGCAAACACGGTAAGCAGCGGCAGCATGGCAAGGCAGGCGATATAGCGCGGTATCGCCAGATAGCGCGCCGGATTGGTGCCCAGGGTGTAGAGCGCGTCTATCTGCTCGGTAACGCACATGGTGCCCAGCTCCGCCGCCATGGCCGCGCCGGCCCGTCCCGCAACGACTATGGCCGTAAGCACGGGCCCCAGTTCCTTTACCAGCGAGAAGCCGACCAGCGCGCCTATATAAATCGGCTCGTTGAAAATATTCTTGGTGGTGGTTCCGGCCTGAAGCGCCAGCACCATGCCGGTGAAAAAGCTGGTCAGCGCCGTAACCGCCAGAGAATCCACGCCTATGCGCGCGGCCTGAATGAAGGCCTGTCTCCATTCTATTTTCGCCTTTACCGCCCAGAACAGGCAGGAGCGAACCAGCAGAGCCGCCCTGCCGAATTCCACGGCGGCGGCTATAATCCGCTCCCCGATAAATTTCATTTTAAGGGACCTGCTCCAGCTTCACCGAGGCGGCCCGGCTGTTGACCACCAGGACCGGATAGGAGTTGCCGTCGTCCGTGGCGGCAAGCGGGTTGACGCGGTAGGTAACGGTTACGGCCCCGCCGCGCTCGGAAGCGCCCACGGGCTCAAATATTTTGCTCGGGAATTCCGAGATGGAAACCAGCATCACCGCAATCTGCCGCGAGAAATCGGCTTTGGGCAGCGGGGTGGCGGGATGCGTCTTGCCGAATTCGGAATAATTGAACTGGTCGCGGAAAACCTTGGCGGACACCGGCGCGGAAGGCAGGGACTTGCTTTTCGCCTGGCCGGGCGGCGCGCCGCGCAGCGACAAATGCGCGTTTTTGGACGGCGTCCCGGGCGCGGACACATGGCGGGAAAGGTCGCTTTCCTTCATGCTCACGGCGGGTATCTTTTTGGCGGCGGCCATTTCGGCCAGCACCTCGGATACCGGCTTGGGGGGCATCATCGCGCCCACAAAATCGCGCTCCTGCCGAACGGAGATATGCCCGCGGGCGGCCTCTCCGGGCAGCATTATGGCGGCCTGGGAGATTTTCCTGGCCGGCGGCTCCGGGACGGAGCCCGCGCGCAGCATATTGCCCATCTCCACCGGCGGCGGGCTGTCCTGGCGGAAAAGCCCCCACCACGTCCCGGCCACGGCCAGGACCATTCCGGCGGCAACCCAGGCAACAATCCTGTCGCGCCCCTCCAATTGCGGTAATTTCATGCCTTATTATACCAGAAAGCGCGGGAATCATCGCCCCGGAAATTGCAGTTGGCAGCGGAAACCGTGGCGGCGGACGGCGAGGACAGCCCGGCGCAAAATTTGCCTGAAAGTTTCAGGCTGGCATACCCGCAGGGTTTGCCGGAAAAATTACGCGCAGGAATGTCCCGCCGTCCGCCGCCGAATTCCGCCGCCCGGCTGCGATTCCGGGATTATTTCAGCGCTTTGGCTATGCGCTTGAGCGCCCAGTCAATCTCCTTTTGGGTGATGATAAGCGGCGGGGCAAACCGTATGACATTCTCATGCGTTTCCTTGCAGAGAAGCCCCGCGTTCATCATCGCCTCGCAGAAGCGGCGCGCGCCGCCGGCTTCGGCCTTGAGTTCCAGGCCGATTAACAGCCCCTTGCCGCGCACTTCCTTGATATGGGGTGATTTAATTTCGCGCAGCTTCTGCATGAAATAGCGGCCCAGCTCGTCGGCTTTTTCGGCCAGCCTGTCCTCGGCGAGAATTTTGAGCGCCTCGCGCGAGACGGCGCAGGCCAGCGGGTTACCGCCGAATGTGCTGCCATGGTCGCCGGGGTTGAGCACTCCCAGCACCTCTTTGGAGGAGACCACAGCCGAAATCGGCATCACCCCGCCGCCGAGGGCTTTTCCCAGCGCCATCATGTCAGGGCGCGCGCCCTCGTGCTGCCAGCAGAAGTTTTTGCCGGTGCGGCCAAAGCCAGTCTGAATCTCGTCGGCCACGAAAAGCGCGTTGTGCTGCGTGCACAGCTCGCGCGCGGCCTTGAGGTAGCCGTCCGGCGGGACCAGTATGCCGGCCTCGCCCTGTATCGGCTCAAACAAAAACGCGGCGGTATTTTCGTTGAATGCGGCGCGCAACTCGTCTATGTTGCCGTAGGTTACGACCTTGAATCCCGGCGTGAACGGGCCGAAGCCGTCTTTGTACTGCGCCTCGGTGGAGAACCCGACTATGGTGGTGGTCCTGCCGTGGAAGTTGTTGGCGCAGACTATGATTTCGGCCTTGTCCTGCGCGGTTTTTTTGACTTTATACGCCCATTTGCGTATGACTTTGATGGCGGTTTCAACCGCTTCGCCGCCGGTGTTCATGGGCAGCGCCATTTCGTAGCCGGTGAACTCACACAGCTCTTTAAGCCAGGGGCCCAGCTGGTCGTTGTTGAAAGCGCGCGAGGTCAGCGTAACCTGCTTTGCCTGTTTAACCAGCGCGGCGATTATGCGCGGATGCCGGTGGCCATGGTTAAGCGCGGAATACGCGCTTAGCATGTCCAGATATTTTTTGCCCTCGGGGCTTTTGACCCATATCCCTTTGGCCGAGCTTATCACTATCGGCAGCGGATGGTAGTTGTTGGCGCCGTAGGTTTCGGCAAGGGAGATAAGAGCGGCGGATTTTGCCGCCGTGTCCTGCGTTGCTGTGTCCATAATTTCCTCCTGATGGCCCATTCTGGCAAATTCTGGGGCCTGAAAACAGATTAAGCCTCAACCGGCGTTTTTTGCCCCGGCGCGGGGCAGGCGGGGGCGTGTTTTGGCATAAGCCAGTTGCGCAGCAGTATAAGCCCGACGGGCGAGACGCAGGCGAAAAAGCCGTATATCGTCCACATCGCGCCGGTGCTCTGGTAGCCGTGCGCCGGCACGAAAATCTCCAGCATGGAGCCGGAATACAGCCCGGTGGTGAATTTCGCCAGAAACCACGGAATGCCGGCCAGCCCCATGTACGCGCCCACCTTGCCGAAAGGCGCGATGCTTGCCACATATTCAAGGAACCGGGACGACCAGACCGCCTCGCCCAGCGAAAACAGGATGGTATAGGCTATCAGCGCGGCCAGGTTGGGGCCGGGCGACAGGATAAACGTTGTCAGCGCCGAGATTGCGGTGCCGATTATCATCATGTTGATAATGCGGGCCTTGCGGGTAAACGCGGTTATGAGCGGAACGAAAACGACGATGATAAGCGGGTTGAGGCCGCTTATCCATTCAAATTTTGCGCCAACTTCAGCCGGATAGGCGCGGAAAACATAATCGGGCATGGTAAGCCATTGATGGGCGAACAGCGTCCGCACCGGCAGCAGCACGAAAATAAACGCCATGAATCTGGCGTCCATGAAGGGCAGCTCTTTTATTTTTTCGGTCCAGGGGCGGTGGTCCGGTTTGTGGTCCGCCGGGCAAATGCGTTGGGTCTGCTCCACTGTCTTTGTGAACAGCAGCATATTGGTTATCAGCATCACCGCCGTTACCACCGTGCAGACCATGAAAACGCCGTCTATGTCCCAGCCCAGGCCGTTGATTTTCAGGGAGCCGATTTTTATGAAAGTATCGCTCGTCCGAACATATGGCGAGAGGAAATTGGCGAATACTATGCCCAGATTCATGATTGCATACACCAGGCTGTAGCCGATGGCGGCGGTGCGCGGGTCCGCGTACTCCTTGGGGCCGGCGTATACCGTAGGCTGAAGCACGCCGGAGCCGAAGGCCATCAGTATAAGCCCCGCCCAGGCCGTCATAAACGCAGCCGAAGTCCCCGCCGACAGCGACGGCGCCAGGGTGATGAGAATTCTTCCGCCCAGCAGGAAGGCCAGCGCGAAGGTCAGCGCGCGGCGCACGCCCAGCCGGTCGGTCAGAAATCCGCAGCCGAGCATGAACAACGTTACCAGTCCCGTGAACATGGAAACGCTCAGCCCCGTCATGCGGTCGTCCATGCCCACGCGGGTTCCCAGGAACCGGGTCAGCAGAGTGAGTATGCCGAAATAGGCAATGCCGTCGCCGAAATTGGCCAGGTTGGACAGCCAGAACCCGCGCGAGGCGCCCGTGAGTATTTTGATGTTTTCTGCAAAGGACAGTTCCCGCTTTTCTTCCGCATCCGTCATGGATTTTCCCCTTTTCCCGCAGTTGCCGCAAAAAAACTGGCGCCCCCACTAAGAATCGAACTTAGATTCCCAGCTTAGAAGGCTGGTGCTCTATCCATTGAGCTATGGGGGCCTGAACGCATTATACCCATTTTCCCCCGCCCCGCGCGAGGCAGGCGGTTCCCGAATTCATCCGGTATTAGACTTGTCCCCCAATAGCATTTACCTGAATGTTTCAGTTGGATTGCGGAATTCGGCGGATGGCGCGGACAGTCCGACGCAGAATTTGACGAGCATACCCACAGGGTATGTAAGGAAAATTCTGCACAGGAATGTCCCGCCAGCCACCGCCGAATTCCGCAATCCAACTGCAATTTCCGGGTAAAGCCTATTGGGGGACAAGTCTATTATTCCCGCGCGGCGGCGAGGGCGGCCACGCGCAGCGCGCCCGCGGCTTTGAGCGCGGCGGCGCATGACTCCAACGTTGCGCCGGTGGTGGCCACATCGTCAATCAGCAGCACCGTTTTGCGGCGCAGGTCCGCGCCGGGGGCGGCGCAAAACGCGCTTCTGAGGTTTTCCAGCCGCGCCGCGCGGTCCAGCAGCGCCTGGCGGGGGGTGTCGCGCGGTTTTTCAAGCGCGGGCTCCAGCAGCGGGAGGCCGGTGCGCCCCGCCAGCGCGCGCGCCAGCTCCAGCGACTGGTTGTAGCCGCGCTCCGCCTGCCGGGTTTTTGACACCGGCACCGCCGCCAGATAATGAAACGGAGCAAGCTCGCCGTAGCGCTCCAACGCGGAGGCCATGTAGCCGGACAGAAATTCCGCGACGGAGGATTTTCCCTTGTATTTGAGATGGTGTATCAGCGACCGGGCCTGCGGGTTGAAAACCAGCGCGGCGCGGATAAGCGCGCATTTTCTGCGCCGGGCCTTCCAGCCCCGGCAGCGGCGGCAATGCGCGCCGCCGTCCGGCAGGGGGATGCCGCAGCTTTGGCATATCAGTTCCGGCAGCGGCTCCAGCCGGGACAGGCAGTCCGAACAGAGCGGCGCGGGCGGCGTTTCCTCCGTCCGGCGCAGTATGCGCGCGGCGGCTGTTCCCCCGCCGCAGCTGCGCCGCAGCGAAAGCGGCAGATCCCTTTTGCAGTGCAGGCAGGCGCGCGGAAACAGTATGTCCAGCGCCAGCGCGGCGGCGGCGCGCAGCCCTCCGCTGCCGGTTCCGCTCACGGCTTTCTGATGACTGCCAGCACCTGCCCCACCACGTTAAGCTCGTGCGGGGCGAGCTTGACGGTTTTCAGCGACGGGTTGTCGGGCCGCAGTTCCACACGGCGGTTTTTGCGGAAAATGCGCTTTATCGTGAATTCCATGCCCAGCCGCACCACCGCCAGCCGGCCCTCGTCCACCCAGTCGCACTGGGAAATCACGATGTAATCCCCCTCCCGCGCGGCGGGTTCCAGCCAGGAGCCGCGCGCCTTGAGCGCGAACACCTTTTTGCCCGGCGCGGCTTCCACCAGGACGGGCAGGTATTCGGTGGGCGGGTTTTCCAGCCCGAAATTGAAATTCTCGCCGGAGACGCTGCCGATGACGCCCACATGGATTGTGCGGCGCGGCTCCTCGGTCTCCAGGGCGGATATTATCTCGCACAGCCGCCGCTGCGAGGCCTCCGCGGCATCCGCCGCGGGCCCGCCGGAGGTATAGGAAACGGCGGGGTCGTCGTCAAAATACGAAAGCGGCTTTTCAAAAACATCCGCCAGCTTGCGCCGGTTGCCCGCGTCGGGGTGGAAACGATCGCGCACCCAGTGTGATACCACGCTGGAATCGCGCAGTCCCAGCCGTTTTGCAAGCTCTATCTTGGTCATCGCGCGCTCTTTGAGCAGCAGCGCGATTTTGGCTCCCAGCTTCATAACCCCTCCATGCGGCGGCGGGGCCGCGGTTGACGGCTTGTTTTATATATGATACAATCGTATCATACTTGATACATGCGCGGCGGCGCCTTCCGCCTCGCAGGATTGCGCGGGGAAGGAGTTCCCAGACGAATCCCTTCCTTCGCATGTCCGCCCGCGGGCGCGGCTCCCCAGGCTTGCAACCCCGCGGGCGGCACTATTTCAACAGAACTTATCATGTTGTATCAGCCTAATAATATTCTAATTTTGGGCGCGCGCAAGTCAATAGGCTAATCGGTTGAGGGCGGCAGACCGCGCGCGCGGGTCAGCGCATGGAGAGTTCTTTGCTGTAGCCGGTGTTTTCCAGCCAGTCCGCGGCGGCGGCGCGCACGAAGTAAATATCCAGAGAGGGCAGCCCGCTTCTGGGGACGGAAAACACATAGGGCGGGCCGTACAGGCGGGGGGTGATGCGCTGCCAGTCAAACCGGTCATGCGAAAGCTCCAGCCAGGCGGCGCGCACGTCCCGCCCCTGCGCGGTAAATGTAAACACTACGTTCTGCCCGTCGGCAAGCGCATGCACGGGGCTGACCTCCGGGCGCTGGGTATTGCGCGGAATCAGTTTTATGACCATGGCCGGCGCCATGCCCAGCGGCGTTCCCGGCGGTTGGGAAGAGTCGCGCGGCGGCGCGCCCTTGACCGAGCCGTTCACCCAGGCCACAACACCCGCCGCCGGCGCGCCGGCGATGATGGGCGACGACTGCGGGCCGGAAAACGGCTCGTTGTCGGACCAGAGGGCCAGATAATTGGGGTTCTCAAAGGAGATTTCGGAAAGCGGCACCTGCGCCCAGAACCAGCGGGCCGCGCCCGCGCCCTCCACGGTTTCGTCGGGGAGCGCCTCGCGGGGAATGTCCTTGTTTTCGGTCAGGAAATAGGTTTGCTGGGAATTAAAGACAGGGGACAAAGCCAGCCCCATGAATATCTTGCCCGGCAGCGGAATTTTGACCCAGGGCCTGTTCTCCGCCGTGGCGGATTTGGCGCGGCCAAGTTTCGCGCCGATGAAAGCCTTGGCATAAATCCCCCGCGCGGCGGG
The DNA here is from genome assembly GCA_041651175.1 of Elusimicrobiales bacterium. NCBI lineage: Bacteria > Pseudomonadati > Elusimicrobiota > Elusimicrobia > Elusimicrobiales > Elusimicrobiales bacterium. The sequence goes on from JBAZJT010000006.1 coordinate 42,937, forward strand.
CGGCAGTTTTATTATCCAGCAGTTGTTATAGCCCACGTACCAGTTGCCGTCCCAGCCGGCGTCCGCATACATATAGTACCGGTTGATGTCGGCGACGGCGGAATCGTATACCGGAATGTCCGTCCGCGCCTGCGCGCGGGCGGGCGGCGTGATAAACAGCGGCAGCGCGCAGCAAAGGGCGGCGAATAATAGACTTGCTCCCGAATAAGGTTTATGAGGCAAAAAGACAGGATTTTGGCCTGCAACGCAGCGGACAGAGGCGAGCACACTCCGGCGGGGTGTGTAAGCCGATGGCCGCGAAGTTGCAGGCCAAAAGCCGTGATTTTTGCCCAAAAAATTATTCGGGAGCAAGTCTAATCTCACAGCTCTCCGGTCAGCCGGCGGTAAATGGCGTTGAGGCTGTCTGTGGAAGAATACCGTATGACCAGCGTCCCCGTCCCGGCCTTGCGGGCGGGGCGTATCTCTGTTTTCTCGCCGAGGGCGCGGCTTATGCGCTGCTCCGCGGCGGCGGTGTCCGCCGCTTTGCAGGCGGGGGGGCGTTTTCCGGAGGCGCCGCCGTCCGCGGCGCGGCGGCAGGTGTCTTCCGCCTGGCGGACGGTGTATTTGCGCTCCACAATCTCGCCGAACAGGCGCAGCCGCGTTCTGGGATGCGCCGTCAGCAGCGCGCGGGCATGGCCTTCGGTTATCAGGCCCGTCTGGATGGATTTGCGGATTTCCGGCTCCAGCTCCAGAATGCGCAGGCTGTTGGAGACTGCCGCCCGGCTTTTGCCGCAATAGCGGGCAAGGTCGGACTGGGAGACGCCGAATTTCTCCACCAGCCCGCTGTATGCCAGGGCGGTGTCCACGGGGTTCAAATCCTCGCGCTGGATGTTTTCCACAAGGGAGAGCGCCAGCATTTTCTCGTCGGACTGGGGGGGGCGGACGACGGCGTCTATCTCCTCCAGCCCGGCCAGTTTGCAGGCGCGCAGGCGGCGCTCGCCGGCGACAAGCTCGTACTCCCCGGTTTCGCGGTCGTAGACCACCACCACCGGCTGCGCCAGGCCGTGCAGCTTTATTGATTCGGCCAGCTCGGCTATGGATTGGTCGCTGAAATTCTGGCGCGGCTGGAAACGGTTCGGCTTGATTTTGTTTATCGGTATTTTGGCCGCCGCATTGCCGGCATTCTCTGGAGTGCCGGTCTGAGTCTGCCTGAAAAGGGCGTCAAGCCCCTTGCCCAAAGCCTGTCTCATATCTACCCTCCGTAATCAAAATCGTCGCCGTCGTCGCCGATATAGGGCTTGAGCCCCTCAAATTGCTTCGGATTCGCGCCGCGGCGCAGCAGAAATTCCACCGCAAGGTCAAAATACGCTATCGCGCCGCGGCAGGCGGGGTCATAGGTGAATATGCTCTGCCCGAAACTGGGGGCCTCTGCAAGGCGGACATTGCGCGGAACCGGGGTTTTATAAACCCGCTCGCCGTAATAGCGGAAAATCTCATCCTTCACCTGATTGGACAGGTTTATGCGCGCGTCGTACATGGTCAGCACCCCGCCATCTATTTTAAGGGCGGGATTGAGGAAGGTTTTGACCTTTGCCACCGTGTCGGTGAAATATGCCAGCCCTTCCATGGCATAATACTCGCATTGTATCGGGGTTATGACGCTGTCCGATGCGGCCAGCGCGTTCACCGTCAGCAATCCCAGCGAAGGCGGGCAGTCTATAAAGATGTATTTATACATTCCGCGCAGCGGGGCCAGCGCGGTTTTAAGAACATTTTCCCGGTGCTGCATTCCGGCAAGCTCCACTTCCGCCCCCGCCAGGTCATGGCTGGCGGGAATTACATCCAGCCATTCCATATCCGTCTGGCATATCGCGTCATGGGCCGAAACTTTGCCGGACATCACGTCGTAAATGGATTTTACGGATTTTTCCGGCGCAATGCCCAGCCCGGAGGAGGCATTGCTCTGCGGGTCCATGTCAATTACAAGAACTTCCTTGTCAAGGCAGGCCAGCGCGTAGGCAAGATTTACCGTCGTGGTGGTTTTGCCCACCCCGCCCTTCTGATTGGCAAGAGATATTATCTCCGTCATCGCACCCCCGGTTAGTTTTCATGTGAAAACATCTTAACAAAAACCCGGAACCCGCGCAATCTCCGGCAGCTACAGTTTTGAAACGGTCAGAACAAGGCCGGCCATGCTCTCCACTTTAACAGAGGAGCCTTCCGCTATCTCGCCGGAAGATGACACGGCGTCCCACAGCTCGCCCTGAATGAAAACCTTGCCGGAGGCGGATATGGCGGTTTTCGCTTTGCCTTTCTGGCCGATAAGCGATTCCGCGCCGGTTTCCACTTTTCTTAACTGCGCGCGCAGCACGACAATACCTATCAGCAACGCAATGAGCAGCAATCCGCCCACGGTGGACAAAAGAACCGACAACGTTACCCCAATTCCCATAGTCGGCACCCCTTTGAACAGCATCATAACGCCCATAACCAACGATATAATGCCGCCGGTGGTCAGCAATCCGTAGCTGGCCACATGCCACTCGGCAAAAAACAGTATGATTCCAAGCAGAATGAACAGCACCCCTGCGAAATTGGCCGAAAGCGTGTGGAAAGAGTAAAACGCCGTTATCAGCGACAGCGCGCCCGCAATTCCCGGCAATATCAATCCCGGATTGTACAGTTCTATCAGAATACCCGCCGCGCCGACGCTCATCAATATCATGGCCACATTGGGGTCGCTTATGGTGGAAAGGAATTTCTGGCGGCGTGTCTGCTCAAAAAATTCCAGCGCGGCGCCTTTGGCCCTGAAGCTGCCGAAACCGGCTATTTCCCGTCCATCAAGTCTGGCCAGCAAATCGTCCATATCGGAGGCGACAAAATCGGCCACATTGAGCTTCACCGCCTCGTCCGCCGTTACGGAATCGCTTTTGGAGACGGCTTTAAGCGCCCAGTCCGCATTGCGGCCCCGCTGCGCGCTTATGGACTTGAGATAGGCGGAAGCGTCGTTGAGGACTTTGCTTTCCATGGGGTCTTTCTTGTCGTCCTTGCTTTCGGAAACGCCTGACGCGCCCAGCATTACCGGATGTGCCGCGCCTATATTGGTTCCCGGCGCCATGGCCAGCACATTGGCCGCCATTCCGATGAAAACCCCCGCGGAGGCCGCCCGCGCCCCGGAAGGCGACACGTATACGATGACCGGCACTTTTGCCGCCATCATTTCTTTTATTATATCGCGCATGGCAAGGTCCAGCCCGCCCGGAGTGTCCAGCCGGATCACCAGCGCGTCCGCGCCGGCATTCGCCCGGCCTACGGCTTCCGCCAGATACTCGGCGGCGACGGGGCTTATGACGCCGGAAAAAGAGGCCACCAGAAAGCGGGGCCTGGCCTCCCCCGCCGGATAGGCGGGAAGCGGCGCGCTTTCCGCGCGCGCCGCCGGGACTTTGCCCGCCGCCGCGCATACGGCGGGGAGGGCTGCCAAAATCAGCGTAAAAAACAGTTTTTTCATATCAATGCACCATTTCCACCCTGTTGGGCGGCCAGTAGATGAACCACGCGCGGCCTTTTATGTTTTTTTCCGGCACCGGCCCCCAGAAACGGGAGTCGCATGAATGGTCGCGGTTGTCGCCCATGGCAAAATAGCTGCCGGGCGGGACTTTTACGGGGCCGAAATTGTCGCGCGCCTGCTCGCCTATGGCGCGGCCCAGGTCGCGGCCCTGCCAGAGCTTTTGATAATCATCCGGATTGACGCCCTCCGGCCTGGACTGGCGCATGGTGTCGCTGTAAACCGCGTATTTCTCGCCGGTCAGCAACTGCCCGTTCACCGAGACTGCGCCGTTATGCAGCTCCACCGTATCGCCGGGCAGGCCGATGAGCCGCTTTATGAAGTCCTTGTCATACTGATAGCCGCCGCACTGAATATCACGCGGGTCGTCGCTGGGGAAACGGAAAACTATGACATCGCCCTGTTTTATCGGCCTCAGCCGCAAAATACGCTTGTCCGTGAATGGGAGCTTCAGCCCGTAGCTGATTTTGTTGACGAAAATCCTGTCGCCCTCTATCAGCGTCTGGCGCATGGAGCCCGACGGAATTCTGAACGCCTGCACCAGAAAAAACATCACCACCGACGCCAGCAGCAGCGCGGAGGAGATGGTTTCCGTCCACTCCAGATCGCTTTTCATGGCTTCGGCCCTGTCCGCATCGCCGGATTTCAGATAGCGGACGAAATTCCAGATGAAGGCGATTGCTATGGCCGCGGACCAGAGAATCAACTGCTCCTTTGTGAGGCTGTACGGCGAGGCGGAATTGACGCGGCTTTCCATGCTTATGGAAAGCAGCATCATCCCCAGATGCGCCAGCCAGGCGGCGAACAGGCCGTGTACCAGCGCGCCCCAATGCAGGCCGAGGCGGTTCAGCTTATGCATCCGCCGGAACCAAAGCCAGTACGCGCCCATGAGCAACCCGACGAGAAAAAGCTTTTCTTCCATAAAATCTCCAGTGGCGCGCGTTCAGCGAACGGCGCTCCGGTCCATTATACCTTTTAAGGCGGTTGGGCGAAATATGGAGTTCACTCGCCGGACAGGATGAATTTAAGGGCGGGGCAGCCCTGCATCCGGCGGGCGCGCTGCGCGGCGAATTCAAGCGTCTGGAAAAGCTCCCCGTAAAGCGCGGGGTCGCGCCGGATTTCGGCGCGGTTTCCGATAACAACCAGGAATTTCTCCGACGGATGGAAGGACGGTAAATCCGACAGGTAATCCACCGCGGCGTCCCAGTTCGCCCCGAAATCCGCCGGGAATTTCAGCGCGGCGGCCATATGCTCCAGCAGTTCCGCCTTGCCGCGCATTTTCGCGCCGTCAAGCTCCAGCACGGCAAAGCCGCTTTCCAGCGCGGCGCGCTTTAGCGCCGCAGCTTCTGGCGGCGGCGCCTCAAGCACGTCGGGCTGGTCTTCCGGGAATGCCATCAGCGGACAACTTTCAGCTCTATGAAGGTGTTGTAATGGTCCGGCGTGTAGAAAATGCGCTTGCCGCCGCCGATGATAACCCGCTCCGAGCCGCGCTTGCTCATCATGGTGCCGGTCATATAGGTTTTTCCGCCTATCTGAATCGGAACCGGCCCGTCGCCCACTTCCCTGCCGGGGACTATAAGCGTGTATTCATGGTACCAGCCGGTTTGCTCCTTCGGAAGGCGGCCTTCCCGGTTTGTGAACACAGTGCCGTCCTGCTTGAATGGCAGTATGTCGCAGGTCGCAATCCGGCCCAGCAGGGTTGTTATGGCGCCGTTGCGCGGCTGGTCCTGCACCTCCGGGGAAAACCCGGCTCCCGGCGCGATGTCCTGCGACGGGACGCAGGTGCTGTTATAGGGCGCGTCGTGGCCCACGGGCGGGATTCCGGCTTTCTGCCTCTCGGCCCGGACATGCGCCCGCCCGGTGGCCGGGATTGCGGGGATTTTCGCGCCGGAGGACGCGTCGGACAGGCTTAGCAGGCCCGACAGCGCGCCGTCCGCCGATATATCCTGCCCGGAATAAGCGGGAAGCGAAAACGCGATTGCGGCGGACAGAAGGAGGAACAGCTTTTTCATATACGCTCCGAACCGGAGGAATGAAGCCCCTGCCCATTACCCGCAGTTGGCAACGGAATTCGGCGGCGGCTGGCGGGACATTCCTGTGCGGAATTTTCCTTACATACCGTACGGGTATGCTCGTCAAATTCCGCGGCGGACTGTCCGCGCCATCCACCGCCGAAATTCTCGCTGCCAGCTGCGGGTAATGGGCCTGGCGGGCCGCCTGCTACGCCGCGGTAATTATACCACGAAACGGATTTAATTCAAATGACCGGAACGCGGCGCGGAGTATATGCTAAAATACGGGTGAGCGGGACAGCCGCCCGCCGCCGCTAATTTTTTCGGAGACAGCTTCTTATGATACAACGGGTCGTGGAATCGTTTTTCGGGACCAAATCAGAGCGGGACCTCAAAAAGCTCCTGCCCGCGCTGGACAGGATAAACGCGCTGGAGGCTGAAATAAAGCCCCTTTCCGACGAGCAGCTCCGCGCCAAAACCGCCGAGTTCAGGGAGCGGCTTTCCGCCGGAGAAACGGTGGAGGACCTGCTGCCGGAGGCATTCGCCGTCGTGCGCGAGGCGGCGCGCCGCGCCATAGGCCTGCGCCATTTCGACGTGCAGATGCTGGGCGGCATGGTGCTGCACCAGGGTAAAATTTCCGAGATGCGCACCGGCGAGGGCAAAACCCTCGTGGCCACGCTGCCCGCCTATCTTAACGCGCTCTCGGGCAAGGGCGCGCATGTAGTAACCGTCAACGATTACCTGGCCAAGCGCGACCGCGCGTGGATGGGGCCGGTATTCGAATTCCTGGGGCTTACCGTCGGCTTCATACTTCACGACATGCGCAACGACGAACGGCAGCGCATGTACCGCTGCGACATAACCTATGTAACCAATAACGAAATCGGCTTTGACTACCTGCGCGACAACATGGTCATAGACAAGGCCGAGCGCGTGCTGCGCCCGCTGCATTTCGCCGTTATAGACGAGGTGGACTCCATACTCGTAGACGAGGCGCGCACCCCGCTGATAATATCCGGCCCGTCGGAAGAGACGACGGACAAGTACCATATAGTAAACCGCGTTACGCCCAACCTTAAAATCCGCAAGATAACCGACAAGGAAGAGGTCGCCGCCAAATACTCCGGCGAGGATCTGACCAAGGGCTACGACGCCATCATAGACGAAAAGGCCCACACCGTTACCCTCACCGACGACGGCGTCTCCAAGGCCGAGAAATTTCTGGGCGTGTCCAATATCTACGACGACGTGCAGTCCGAATGGGCGCATCACCTGACGCAGTCGCTGCGCGCGCACCACCTTTACGAGCGGGACGTGGATTACGTGGTAAAAGACGGCGAGGTCATAATCGTGGACGAGTTCACCGGCAGGCTCATGCCGGGCCGCCGCTGGTCCGACGGGCTGCATCAGGCGGTGGAGGCCAAGGAAGGGCTGGCCATAAAAGAGGAAAACCAGACGCTGGCCACCATCACCTTCCAGAATTTCTTCAAGCTCTACACCAAAATCTCCGGCATGACCGGCACCGCCATGACGGAATCCAGCGAATTCTGGGAAATTTACAAACTGGACGTCGTGGAAATTCCGCCCAATAAAAAGTGCGTGCGGATAGATTATGCGGACTCCATTTATCTCAACGAAAAGGCCAAGTTCAACGCCATCTGCGTAGAGATAGAGCAGCTCTGGAAAAAAGGCCAGCCCGTGCTTGTGGGCACGCGCTCCATAGAAAAATCCGAAAAACTGGCCGCCATGCTGCGCGGCAGGGGAATTCCGCATCAGGTCCTCAACGCCAAGTATCACGAGATGGAGGCCCAGATTATCGCCCAGGCCGGCAGGAAGGGGGGCGTTACAATCGCCACCAACATGGCGGGCCGCGGCACCGACATCGTGCTGGGCGGCAGCCCCGCAAACCCGGAGGAGCAGAAATACGTGGTGGAAAACGGCGGACTGCACGTGCTGGGGACCGAGCGGCACGAGGCCCGGCGCATAGACAACCAGTTAAGAGGCCGCTGCGCCCGCCAGGGCGACCCCGGCAGCTCCAGATTCTACCTCGGGCTGGACGACGAACTGATGCGGCTGTTCGGCTCCGACCGGCTGACGTCCGTCATGCAGACCCTCGGCGCCGAGGAGGACGAGCCGATAGAGCATCCCATCCTCTCAAAGCAGATAGAAGGCGCGCAGCGCCGCGTGGAGGCGCACAACTTTGACATACGCAAGCACCTGCTGGATTACGACAAGGTGATGAACCAGCAGCGCACGGCGATATACAATCTGCGCAACAAAATCCTGGACGGCGGCGACATAAGCGGCATGGCCGCCGCGATGATAGACGAGGTTCTGGAAGAATCGCTTTCCAAATGGGCCGCGGAGAACACGCATGTCCAGCTCTGGGACATGGAAAGCCTGACGGCGTTTTTCCGCCGCCTCTTCGGCATGGAGCTGCCGTATTCCGCCGAGGACATGGCCAAATGCCCGCGCGAAACCCTCATAACGGATTTGCGCGCCAAGGTGGAGCAGGTCTATCAGAAGCGCATTCAGGTGTTTGCCGAAAACGGGCTGGATTTTCACCATGTGGAGCGGATGCTGCTATTGCAGCTTATAGACCATTCGTGGAAAAGCCATCTCTACGAGCTGGACCAGCTGCAGAAAAGCATAGGCCTGCGCGCCTACGGCCAGAAGGACCCGCTTATAGAGTATCAGAAGGAATCGTTCGGGATGTACCAGTCCATGATGGCGCGGGTGCGCGACCAGATGGTGGATTATCTGTTCAAAATCCAGCCGCCTCCCAAGCCGCGCCCGGCGGAGGAAACCCCGCCCCCGGAAAACGCGCCGCAGCCCCGCGCGCCGCGACCCGCGGCAAGGCCGGAACGGAAACCCGCCGCGAAATCCGCGCCGGAGGCCCCCAAAACCGGCAGAAACGATCCCTGCCCCTGCGGCAGCGGCAAAAAATACAAAAAGTGCTGCGGACAGTAGCGGATAACTTCCCCGGCGGATTTTGTTTCTTGCGCTTCAGAAGCCGGCGGCATTTTTTCATGCTGCGCGGACGCGGCGACGGCTTAACCTGAAAATTTCAGTTGCCTGCGGGATTCGGCAAAAAATCGCTTCATACTGCCTTCACAAAATTATCCTTTCGCGCCGTGGAGCACGCGCGGATAATTTTGTTCGGCATTATTTTGCGCTTTTTCGCCTCGGTCCTCGCGTCAACTGAAACTTTCAAGCGTAGCGGCGGCGCAAAACATCAGCCCCTGCCCTGCGGCGCGGCGGATTTGTCCACTATCATGCCGAAACGTTCCTCGTATTTGCGGATATTATCCGCCAGCGCCATCATAAAGCGTTTGGCGTGCGCCGGGCTGGATATGATGCGCGAGCGCAGCTTCGCCTTCGGCTTCGTCGGCTGGAGGAACAGGAAATCCATGATGAATTCGGTTTCGGTGTGCGCCACTCCCGCCAAATTCGCGTACGCGCCCTGGGAAATCTGGTCGTCCGCGTCTATTTCAAGCTGCATCGGCTGCTGCGCTTTTGTGTCTGCCATAAAACCTCCGTTTGATTAGATGTTAGCACTTTTGATTCGGCTTTTTCCGAACATCAATTGTGCCGCGCGCCTGTTTTTATATAAAATAACTGGACAAATACTTCCGGCAGCGGTGGCGGGCCCGGCGTCTCAACGCGCCGGGCGCGGTTTGTGCTTTACGCCGCAAGGATATGGAGACAAATGGCTGACATATTCACCAAGTGCAGGGAATTCAAAACGGCGAAAGAGCTGGTCAGGCGCGGCGTTTACGGTTACTTCAAGCCTCTTGAATCCGCGCAGGGGCCGGAAGTGGTGGTGGAAGGCAGGAAAATGATAATGGCCGGCACCAACAACTACCTGGGCCTCGCCGACGACCCGCGCATGAAAAAAGCCGCCGTTGAAGCCATAACCAAATACGGCACCGGCTGCGCCGGCTCGCGCTTTCTGAACGGCAACACGATTTTCCATAACCAGCTGGAGCAGAAGTTGGCGCGCTTCAAAAAGCGCGGCGCGGCGCTTATCTACGCCACCGGCTACCAGATGAACATAGGCGTCGTCTCCTGCCTGCTGGGGAAAGACGACGTGGCCGTGGTGGACAAGCTGGACCATGCCAGCATTCTGGACGGCGTTAAATTTTCCGGGGCGGAGATGAAACGTTTCCGCCACAACGACCCCGCAAATCTGGAGCGCATTCTGGCGGCCATACCGCCCTCGCGCGGCAAGCTGGTCATCGTGGACGGCGTCTTCAGCATGGAGGGCGACATCTGCCCCCTGCCGGAGATAGCGCGCATCGCCAAAAAATACGGCGCGCGGCTTATCGTGGACGATGCGCACGGCACCGGCGTGCTGGGCGAACACGGGCGCGGCACCTGCGAGCATTTCGGACTGGAACACGACGAGGTGGACCTGATTGTGGGAACCTGCTCCAAGTCTTTCGCCTCGGTGGGCGGCTTTGTGGCGGGCGACAAGGACATCATACATTACATACAGCACAACTCCCGCTCCATGATATTCTCGGCGGCGCTGCCGGTTTCCTGCGTGGCCACCATCTCCACCGCGATAGACATAATAGAATCCGAGCCGCAGCGCCGCAAAAAACTCTGGGACAACGCGAAGATGCTCAAGAAAGGGCTGGAGGACGCCGGTTTCACCATCGGCCCCACGGAGACGCCCATAATCCCCGTCATCATCGGCGAGGATGCGAAATGCTTCATGATGTGGCGCGCGCTTTACGAGGCCGGGATATTCTCCAACCCGGTGGTCTGCCCGGCGGTGCCGCCGGGGCGCGCGCTGATGCGCGTTACCCCCATGGCCACCCACACCACCGGGCACATAAAGGCCATTGTGCGCACCTTCGCGGAATGCGCGGAACATATCGGGCTGCGGCCCGCCGCCGGAGCGCGCAAGTAAACCGGGAGAGGCGATGCCCGACATTGAAATACGGGAGATTCAGGAGCGCGAAATATCCGCGTTCGTGGATTTCCAGTATGAGCTTTACAAAAACGACCCGTACTGGATAGGCGACCTCAAAAGCTCGGTCCGGGCGCTGTTATCCCTCTCCCACCCCTTCTGGAAACATGCCGAGCGCAAACTGTGGCTGGCGTGCCGCCAGGGCCGCCCGGTTGCCCGCATAGCCGCCATAATCAACCAGACCCATAACGATTTTCACAATGAAAAAACCGGCTTTTTCGGCTTTTTTGAGACGGCAAACGACGCCGAAGCCGCCCGCGCGCTGGTCCTCAAGGCGGAAGGCTGGCTGAAGGAAAGCGGAATGGACAGGATGCGCGGCCCCGTGAACCCGTCCACAAACGACATGTGCGGGCTGCTCATTTCCGGCTTTGACTCGTATCCTAAGGTGATGATGCCTTACAACCCGCCTTATTACGGGGAAATGCTGGAGGGCTGCGGCCTGTCCAAAATAAAAGACCTGCACGCCTATATCCGGTTTTCCGAGCAGCCGCTTTCCGAGCGGATAGAGAAGATAATCTCCCGCATACAGACGCGCAAGGACTGGCGCGCGAGAGAGATCCGCCTGTCCGACTTGGGCCGCGAACTGGAAACCGTGCGCGAAATCTACAACGACGCCTGGAGCGAGAACTGGGGATTCGTGCCTATTTCGCGCGAGGAAATGGCCTTCGCCGCAAAAGAACTGCGCCCCGTGTTAAAACCCAAATACGGCTGCATCATAGAAGTGGACAACAGGCCCGCCGCCTTCAGCATAGTCTTGCCGGACATCAACCAGGCGCTGCGCCCGCTGCGCGGCGAGCTTAACCCGCTGAATTTCATAAAACTGCTTGTGGAAATGCGCCGCATCAGGCAAAGCCGGCTGCTGATGCTGGGGGTCAGAAAAGAATTCCGCAGCCGGGGCTTTGAGCTGATTCTCATAAAACACGCCATAAACACCGCGCGCGAGTGCGGCTGGCTGCACGGCGAGCTTTCCTGGATACTGGAAGACAATTATAAAATCATCTCCGTCATAGAGGAAATCGGCGGCAGGCTTTACAAAAAATACCGGATTTACTCAAAAGAGTTCTACGAACAGCCCCCCATGCTGCGCCCGGAAATATCGTCGTCGCAGTTTTTCTGAAAAACCCCCGCAAAAATTCGTGTTTTCCTCATTCCCCCGCAACCGCCCCGCATAGGACCTTTGGCCCATGACAGAAACTCCCCCGCCGCTATACTATCGGTGAGAATCCGCGCAGGACGCAGACGGCGCACACGGGAAACAAACGCGGATTATCACCGGGAGAGCGTATGACCATGAATTTGAGGACGGCTTTGCGGTTGTGGCTGCCGAGTGCGGCTTGCTCCGCGGTTATGGCGTTGATAGCGGCGGGAACAGCCTCCGCCCAGGATGTTCCGGACCCCGCAAACCCGACATGGGATGATTCCGCGGTTTCCATCACCGGCGAGGATACCATAAAAAGCGAGGATGCCGAGAAATTCACCAAGGATTTCGGCGAAGGCGCTGATTTCTTCGGAGGCGGAGGAGGCGGGCAGGGCGGCGACGGCGGTGGCGGCGGTGGCGGGGGAGGCGGTGGCGGAGGAGTCGCGGCAGCATTTGATTCCGGAGGAGGCGGTGGCGGTGGCGGCGACGGAGCGGGGGGCAATCTCAAGCAGGCCGTAATGAAAATCCTGGAAAAAAACGCCAACAGCGGCGGCCAGGACAAGAGTCTTTTTAAAAAGATGCTCAGCGCATGGAAAAAAGGGGTAACCGTCACCAAACCCAAAGGCGGTGAGGGTGGGGGGATGTGCCAGAAGCAGGGCGCGCTGGCCTTCACCATAGTGGGCCAGCCGAAGATATTCATGTGCAACACAGCGCTTGCCAAATCCGAAAAGGACAAGCAGCAGATTTTGATACACGAGGCCGTGCATGTCGTGGGCCACAGCAACGAATGCCTTGCCACCAAGATAGAGCGCAAAGCCATGCGCTCCGTGGGCAAAACCCCGTTTGAAAACGGCTACGTCCAGCAGTGCGGCTCCCAATAAGACCGGCTGCGTCCAGGCGGAAAACCCCTTTTCCCGGAGGGGTTTTTCGCTTTTCCGGGGGGAACCGGGTCAGCGGGGATGGTATTTGTCGCGCAGGCGCTTGAGATCGGAACGGTCAAGATGAGTGTAAATCTGGGTGGTGGACAGGCTGCTGTGCCCCAGCATTTCCTGAAGCGAACGCAAATCCGCCCCCCCTTCCAGCAAATGCGTGGCAAAAGTGTGCCGGAACAGGTGGGGATGGATTTTCTTTTCCAAGCCGGCGGCGCGGCCCAGCGCGGCAATATCCTTCCACACCTGCACCCGGCTTAATTTTCGCCCGGATTTATTCAGAAATATCTCGGAACCGCAGCTTTTGCCGGAAAAACGCTCGGCCCGCGCGCGCAGATAAGCCGCAACCGCCGCCAGCGCGCGCGCGTGCACCGGCACCATTCGCTCCTTGCCGCCTTTGCCGCGCAGCAGAATCCAGCCGCGCTCCGCGTCCAGCGATTCAAGCGGCAGGTTTATAAGCTCGGATATGCGCGCGCCGCCGGCGTAAAACAATTCCACTATGGCGCGCGTGCGCAGCGAATGGAAATCGTCTGCCGGGAACGATAACAGCTTCTGCATCTCCCCGCGCGTCAGCCAGTGCGGGATGGTGGCGGGCAAATGCGGCATTTTGAACCTGCCCGTAGGGTCCCTGACGATTTTTCCCTCCACGGCCAGATAGCGGTAGAAGGCCCTGATTGATTCCATTTTGCGGAACACGCTCCGCGCCGACAGCCGCCCGCGCGAGCGCAGCTGCCACAGGTATTCTTCCAGCCGGCGGGGGGAAAGGGAGGCGGGGTCGCTGTCGCCGCACCAGAGCAGGAAATCGCGCGCGTCGCGCCGGTAGGCGTCTATCGTATTCGGCGAATAAGCCCGCTCCAGCGCGAGATGCCGCCTGAAATCATTCAGCAGGGCGCTGTTCACCGGGGACCGCCTTGCGCGGCATTCTGCGCTCTATGATTTTTCCGTTGAGGTCCAGGCGCACCCTGTCGGGATATATCTTGAGCACCTTCAAATTCTTGAAAACCCTGCCCTCGGTCAAAAGCACGCCGTTTATGCTGACCATGGGGCTGGTCCTGGACCACACAATGCCGTTTACGGAAAGGCCGGCAAGCTCGTTTTTTACGATCTTGGCCTGCCGGGTCGCGGTGGAAATCTCCACTTCCACAACCATATACTCAAAAATATTGCGCATTCCCGGCGGCAGCTGATAGTCCCTCACTTCCGGCGGCTCCTCTATTTTTTCAATGGCGGCGGCCTCGCCCGTATCGGTTATCGGGCGGGAAAAGTAAACCATGGCCGCCCCCAGCGCGAGGACTGCGGCCAGCGGAATTATCCGCTGCACTGCGGCAATATTCATCGCCCGCCCTCCTCGTCAACGATTACCCGCCTGCCGGAAGCGGGGGCGCTGCCGCGCACGACAGCCGGCTCGTCCGCGGCGAATTTGGCCGGAACCGCGTTTCCCCCGCCAGATCCCGCCCCTGCGGAGGGATTTTTTTCGGACACCGGCTGAATATCCTCGGCGAATTTAGCGGGCAGCGCTTTGCCGGGCGCGGCGGCGGGCGCCGCAACCGGCGCGGGCCTGGCAATTTCCGCTTTTCCGCGCGCGGGGCGGCTGCCGGCGGGTCCGGCGGGCGGAGAAACCGCCGCGGTGGATTTAACAACCGCGCTCTTTGCGTCCGGGGCCGGAGCCTGCGCGGCTGGTTTCTGCGGCTCCGGAGGAGCGTGCGCGGCCCTGGAGGAGCCCTGCTTTTTCTTCTCCGCCGGGACCAGCAGCAGCATGGCCATGTCAAGCGTCATCACGCAGCCGTTCAGGGCGCCGCAATTGACGCCGATATCGGATATGTGGACTTTCTCCCGCCGGTTCTGCATCACGCCCACCAGCCGCTGTATGTCCGTGAATCTGCCGGAAATCGTGGCCTTGATGGAAAGCTTCTGCAGATTTTTGTCCGGGTTTCCGCTCAGCGAGGGCGAAATGCCGCTGATGGCGACGCCGTTGCGCTCGGCAAGCTCGCGCAAATCGGAGACCCATTGCAGAAACTCCGTCTTGCCGGACATGCGCTCCTGATACACCTTCAAAGTTTCCCGTATGGCGGCATTGGCGCGCAGCAGGTCGTATTTGGATTTTTCCTGGATATATTTACTGTTCAATTCCTCCACCCTGAAATACAGCGGCAGCCCGGCGCCGCCAAGCCCGGCGGCGGCTATAAGGAGAACCACCAGCGGCCTGAAAACCGTCGTTTTCTGAAGCAACGGCAGCACCTGGCCGCCTATCTGTTCAAGCACCGGACTTGTTTTTTTGTCCATTTATTTTGCCGTCAGGGAGATGGACGCCTGTATCTCCTCTCCGCTCTTTATAAGCTGTATGGAGTTGACCGCTATTTTGCGGAATGTCCTGGACAGTTCCGGCGATTCCCGCAGGCGGTTCAGGAAAATCTCAACCTCGTCCTCCGGCTTGTTTTTGCCGCTGCTTCTGGCGGCTATGAGAAGGCTTACGGAAGGGGGGGTGCGTTTTTTGGTCCAGACCTCGTCCTTGCCGACAAAGTTTACTATGCGCACGTCGGGGGTAAGGAGCTTGCCTATGTTTTCCATCATGGCGCACCACTGGACCCTGCCGGTGAACAGCTCGCTCATGGGGGCAATCTGCGCGCGCAGATTGCTGTTGTTTGAGGCCATCTCGCCCACGGACAGGCCGGCCAGCTGGGGATCCTGGTTATTCACCGCCTGCTGCAGGCGCACGTTTTTTTCTATCTGCAGCGTATGACCGTACATGAAAAGCAACGTGCTAAGCACTATGATTGTGGTGATTAAAGCCTCAAGATACGGGAATGTCATCGCCACTGAAACGGGTTTATGCCCGCCGCGCGCCATATCCATCACCACGGTGTCCGTGTCAATAGCGCCAAGCGCCAACCCGAAAGCTATGGTGCTGCCGTCATACGGCATCCCGGCGGAGCCGCGGCAGGGCAGGGCTGTCATTTCCGCCAGCGCGGGGGCGATGGAATCGGCTGCCGCGCCCTGAACCGCTATATGGCTGATTCCGGAAAAGGAGAATTGCTTCTGCGCGTAGGTGATAAAACTCTGCGCCACCGGGAACAGCGCCGCTGCGCTGTCTTTTTTCCCGGACGGAACCAGCTGCCAGGCCAGCGGAACCGTCCCCAGCGCCAGAGCGACCAGCGTTTTTTCCGGCCCGCTTATTATCCGTATCTCGGGCAGCTTTCCGGCGGAAGGCGGCAACTGGTGCCACGACGCGCGCAGCGCCGACATGGCGCCGGCCTCAACCCGGACAATCCTGATGCCCAGCTTGTCAAAAGCCTCGGTAATCGGGGAAAGCACCGTTTTCTTGGCCGCGCACATCAGAACATAATTCTGCTCGTTTATCTGGCAGGCGGTCCAGTCCCTGGCCATTGCCGCCGAATGCAGGAATTCCGCGCGCGGATTGTCGGACACCAGGGCGTCTATTTCCAGATGCTTGCCCGGCCTGAAGGAGGTGGCAAACGCGTAATAAAACACCGCCGCGTCTTTGACCCCCGCCGAAGCCAGCTCCGGCAGCGACAGGAACCAGCCGCCCAGTTTGGCCGGAAGAGAGCGTTTGCCGTACTCCGGCAGGCTGGACATATCGGCGGCTTCCGCAGTGGCCGGAAAAATCTCGCGCAGATACGCTTGCAGCGGCTTGTCGCCAAGCGGGCCGCTGAAGCTGGATATGACCTTTATCCCGCGGAATTCGGCGGCCACGCGGCAGACGAAGATTTCCCCGCCGTCAATGTAAATTCCGACCCCGCGGTGGAATTTGGCCAGCGCGTCGCGAAAAGACAGTTTAGCCATCGGAGCCCATCTAAAATTCCCGTGTTTCGCCGCAGCCGCCGGCTTGGCGGCAAGCGGGATTTTTAACCTGAAAGTTTCAGTTGGCTGCGGGATTCGGCGAAAAACCGCTTCATACTGCCTTCACAAAATTATCCTTTCGCGCTGTGAAGCACGCGCGGATAATTTTGTCCGGCATTATCTCGCGCTTTTTCGCCCCGGTCCTCGCACCAACTGAAACTTTCAGGTTAACAGGCGTTCAGAGCGCCCTGGCGATATCCTCCGGCGCGTCGCCTGGGACGGCGCGGCCTTCCAGCTTTATGCCGCGCGCGGATATGGCTTTCAGCGCGGCCTTGTCGGCCTCGCTTAAAAAAATGGCGCGCCCTATCTGCGCCTTGCCCACGGCATGATGCATTCCGCCGACATTGACGCTTTCAAAACCGACTCCCAGTTCCGCCAGCCGGGCCACTTCCGCGGGCCCCGGGGTCAGCACCAACGTTTCGCCGCCGCCCGCCCCGGCTTTCAGATACTGTGCCGCCTCGCCTACGGTCAGCACCTTCAGCGCGATTTCCTCCTGAAGCGATATGCGCATCAGAATCTTGCGCGTCTCGTCCGCGGCGGCGTCGTCGGAGACCACCACCACCTCATCGCTTCCGAGAAAAGGCAGCCAGCCCTGCACCACCTGCCCGTGAACCAGCCTGTCGTCTATTCTGGTGAATATCATTTGTTTTTAGCGGCGTTGAAAAGCGCCTTCAGGTCGCAGACGGATTTTTTGCCGTCCTCCACGACCTTGCGCACCAGGTCGTCAAACTCCAGCCTGTTGCGGTAGCTGATGGCGGAAAGCACCATGTTAAGGTTGACGCCGGTTATCACCGCCGCCGATGCGGACTGCTGCGCCGGCGGAAACGCGATATTGGCGGGCGAACCGCCCAGCATGTCGGTAAATATTATGACCCCGCCCTGCGCCAGCCCGCGCTCCAGCGCGGCGCAGAGCCTGCGGCGCGCTTCCTCCACCGGCGCGCGCGGGGAGACGGAAATGAACTCCATCCCGTCGGGCTGGGCGCCGGCTATCATCTCGGCGGCTTCAAGCAGATACGCGCCGAACTCGCCGTGCGTTATTATTATGAGGCTTGTCATGCCCTATATCCCTGTCCAGGCTGTAAACGCCGTATCCCGCTGAAGAAAGCCTGCGCGCCGTCTCCGCGGCCATGAAAACGCTTCTGTGCCTGCCGCCGGTGCAGCCTATGGCGATAGTCAGATGAGATTTGCCTTCCCTGCCGTAAAGCGGCAGCAGGTAGCGCGCCAGCGCGCAGAACCTTTCCAGAAACCCGCGCGCCTTCGGGTCGCGCATAATATGGCGGGCCACGGCCTTGTCGTGTCCGGTCTTGGCTTTCAGCTCCGGCACATAGTTGGGGTTTGCCAGAAACCGCACGTCCATGACTATGTCGGCGTCCAGCGGCAGGCCGTATTTGTAACCGAAGGACATGACGGTAACCCGCAGCCGCGCGGAGCGTTTTATGTCCAGGATGCGGGCTATGGCTTCCTTAAGCTCGCCCAGCGTCATGGCGGTGGTGTCTATTATCTTCCACGCGCCGGCCCGGAGGCCGTCTATAAGCCGCCGCTCCAGCCGGATGGACTGCTCCACGTTGCTGCCCAGCGGATGGCGGTGCCGCGTCTCGGAAAACCGGCGGATTAGCGCGCTGTCCGAAGAATCCAGGTACAGCACCTTGAAATCAAAACCGCTTCCGCGCAGGCTGGAGAGCGTGCGCGGCAGGCTCTCCAGCGACTTGCCCTCTCTTATATCTATGCCCAGGGCCACATCCCCCAGGTCGCGCCGCCCGCGGACGAAGGCGGCAAACTCCTCCAGCAGCGCGACCGGAAGGTTGTCCACGCAGTAGAAGCCGAAATCCTCAAACCACTTCAGCGCCTGGCTCTTGCCCGCGCCGGACATGCCGGTTATGACGAAAATTCTGCGCTTGTTTTTCATCTGCCCGCCGGGGATTTCATCTGGCGGATAAGCCTTTCGTTGAATTCGCGGGCGGGGAAAATGCCCTGCCCTTTCAGCCGCTGGTTCAGCGCGGCCACTTCTATAAGCACGGCCAGGTTGCGCCCCGGGGTAACCGGGATGCACAGCGACGGAATCGTAACCCCCAGTATCTCGGACGTGTTGGCTTCCAGCCCCGTCCTGTCGCAGGAGGTCAAGCTGGAGGCGGAGGTCAGGCGCACCTCCATCTCCACACGGGTCTGGTCCATGACGGAACCGACCCCGAAAAGCAGCTCCACGTCTATAATTCCCAGCCCGCGCACTTCCATGTAATGCTTGAGCATGGCGGGGCAGCTGCCGTTGAGCGCGTCTCCCCGGCGGCGCTGTATTTCCACTATATCGTCGGCGACCAGTATGTGGCCGCGCTTGACCAGCTCCAGCGCGCATTCGGACTTGCCGATTCCCGGCCCGCCCTGTATCAGCACGCCAAGCCCGTAGACGTCCACCAGCACGCCGTGCAGCCGGGTTACGGGGGCCAGCCTGTCTTCCAGAAAAGCGGTGAGGCCGCTTACCAGCTGCGAGGTATCCATGCTGGAGGAAAATACCGGCAGTTTCGCCCGCAGGCAGGCGGTTTTCAGCACCGGCATCGGCCTGAGTCCGCCGGTTACAATAACGCAGGGCGTTTCCGGGGCGGAGAACATCTTCTCCAGTGTCGCCGCCAGTTTTTTGGAGGATTCCCGCTCGCAGAAGGCGTGCTCGCCGCGGCCTATTATCTGAATGCGCTCGGGACGGTAGTTTTCAAGGTGGCCGTCCAGCGCCAGGCCGGGGCGGTTCACCTCGCTCACTGTTATGCGCCGGTCAAGGAATTTGGCGCCGCAGGCCACCGACAGGCCAAGCGCGGCGCCCTTGTCGTCCAGCAGCTCCCGGACGGAAATGAATTTGGCGGGAACCGTTCCGGCGGCCATCGCGCCCCCGGTTATTTCTTCACCGGCTGAAGCAGCCCGTAGGTGTTGTCCTGCCGCTTGAAGACGACGTTGAGCTGCTTGGAGTCCTCGTCAAGGAAAACCCAGAAGTTATAGCCCAGCCGCTCCATTTCAAAAGCGGCGTCGTCCGGGCTCATGGGCATGACCGGCACCTGCTTGGTAACGGAAAACCGTATATCCGCGGCAGGCATGGCCTCGGCGGACTGGGCAAGAGGATTTTCGTCGGCGCGGTGGTCTTTCATCCGGGCCTTGTATTTTTTAACCTGCGTGTCTATCTTGTCGGATGCTTCGTCAACGGAGGCATACATATCCACCGTCTCGGCCCCGGCTTTGAAGGTCTGGCGCGCGGCGTGGGCCACTATCTCGGCCCGGCAGACTTTCTTTTCCATGGTGAGAATCACCTGCACCCACACTATCTGGTCAAAGTAATGCTGAAGCTTGTCCAGCCTTTCCCGGATATAATCCTTAAGCGACTTGGTAAGTTTTACATGCCTGGCCACTATTTGTACTGTCATAATCCTCCGTGCTGCCGCCGCGAAATTGCCTTGCTGGAAGGCAAACTCATTCAAACATTTATTCCGCGCCCTGTCAAGAAAAGCGCCCTCCGGCCTTTTCAACCCCGCCGCCGGATTGCGCCGGCTACCCGCGACATCACCCGTTTTTTGAAATGCTGTGGTGTGTTGGCAAACGACAACGAAAACGGAATCAAACCACGAAACACACAAAACACATGAGAGGGGAACAAAAAAGTTTCCGGGAGTTGTTCCTGCCTTGTTCCAGAGCCTTTTCGTGTGTTCCGTTCAATGATGGACACCGTTATTCTTGGCATTTGTTTTTTACTCGCGCGGTCGTTTCCGCAATACGGGACAGCAAACCATGGCATTGTGGAAAAAATGGGTGATGTCATGGCCGGCTACCCGATTGACCGGGGCGGGTATAAGTGCTAGAATTTGGCTTGCCGACGGCGGTTTCGCGCCGGATGGCAATTATAAACAGCCCCGGAACGGCGGGAAAGGCTTCACCGGATGTTTCGTCCCGCTACCGATAATAAAACGGGCGGTTTGTATTGGGAGAAACAGGTTATCAACACCTTGTGGATAAGTTGTGGAAAACACTGACGCAAAGAACCTCTGGACTGCTGTAACCGCCAAAATAGCGCATGATATAAGCGCGGACGCCGCCGAAATGTGGCTGAAGCCTGTCAAGGCGCTGGTTTTTGACCATAATTCGCTTAAACTGGAAGTGCCAAACCAGGTGTTTTATCAGACGCTGCGCGAGCGGTACGAGAAAAACATAATGGCCGCATTGCGCGACATAACCGGCGCGGAAGCAATTGTGGAATACAGCATTCCGATGGGTTCCAGTTCCCCCGCGCCGCTGTCCGCGCCGGAGCATATTCAGCCCCGCCAGCCGGAACACCGGCATTCGCAGGCGGCTTTTCCCAACAGGCTGAATCCCAATTATATTTTTGACGAATTCGTGGAAGGCCCCTCCAACCGTTTCGCCTGCGGGGTGGGACGCGCCGTGGCTAAAAAAGTGGGCGACAAGACAAGCAATCCCTTCGTCATTTTCAGCAAGCCGGGGCTGGGCAAGACGCATATCCTCCACGCCATAGGCAACGAGATTATAAAAAACTCCGCCGGCGCGAAGGTGCTTTACCTTTCGGGCGAGGAATTCGTGTACGAGTACATAGAATCCCTCCAGAACAAAACTTCGGATTCCTTCAGGAAGAAATACCGCTCGCTGGACTGTTTTCTGGTGGACGACATACAGTTTGTCGCCGGAAAAGAAGCCAGCGAGAAGGAGTTTTTCTACACCTTCAACGCCCTTGTGGAATCCAAGAAACAAATAGTGCTAACCTCGGACAGAATGCCAAACGAATTGTCCATAGACCAGAGGCTCAGCTCCCGCCTGCTGGCCGGGATTGTGGCGGAGATAAAACCTCCGGACGAGGAGACGCGCATCGCCATTCTCCGCAAAAAGCGCGACAAGAACCGTTTCGCCATACCGGATGAGGTTATAAATTTTCTGGGCGCCAGCATCACCGCCAGCGTCCGCGAGATGGAGGGCGCGCTCTACCAGCTCAACAGCTATTGCGCTATTCACAACTCCGCGCCCACGGTTTCCGTGGCAAAAGAGCTGCTGGGCGCGCTTATAGACGGGGAAAAGCGGGTTTCTGTGGATATAGACACGATAAAAAACTCCGTCGCCAGGCAGTACAAGCTGGACGTGGAGGATTTCAACTCCAAGAAAAAATCGCATTCCATTTCCTGGCCGCGGCAGATAGCGATGTACCTCGCGCACGAGCTTACGGAATGCTCCCTGCCGGAGATAGGCCGGGCCTTTGACCGGGACCACTCCACCGTGGTTCACGCCAGGGACCAGGTGAAAAGGAAACTGGAGTCTGATCCGTTTTTCTCCGCGGAGATAAACCAGATGAAATCTGAAATAGCGGAGGGAAGCGCGCGCAAATAGCCCTGTGGAAAAGCTGTTGGCGTTCCGGTAAAACGGGTTTTTTGTTGATGCTGTTGGCAACACCGCCGCGCAAATGGCCGGGATGTGGATGGTTTTCCGGCTCCTGCGGTCAACACAATCAACACAATCAACAGCGCAATAAAGAGGACAACAATGAAAATAGTTAGTAATAGAGAGAGTTTGCTGGAGGGGATGCAGATAATTCAGTCCGCGGTTTCATCGCGGACCACGCTCGCCATACTTCATAATTTCCTCCTGGAAGCGGCGGAAGGCCGGATAAAAATAATCCGCACAGATCTTGAAATGGCTACCACTCATTTCCTGTCCGCGGAGGTGGTGGAGCCAGGCAGCATCACCATACCGGCGAAGGAATTTTCGGATATACTGCATCTGTTGCCCCAGGGTGCGGAGATAGAACTCTCCTCTGATTCCAACAACAGAATCCGGATAACCTGCGATAAGGCCAAATTCCAGCTTTCCGGCGCGCCCAAGGACGAATATCCGCTTGTGCCGGACATGAGCAAGTCCGAAATGTTTGAAATGCCCGCCGCCGAACTGCGCCGGCTGGTGCAGAAAACTATATTCGCGGTTTCCAACCAGGAGACGCGGTATGTGCTTAACGGCCTGCTGTGGAAAAGCTCCAAGGATAAATTCGAAGTCGTGGCTACAGACGGCAGGCGGCTGGCCATGTGCTGGCGCAAAGGCGTGTCCGCGGGGAAGGAGTTCAAGATAATAGTGCCGGCGAAAGTGCTGCACGAGCTGCTGCGCTTCCTGGGCCTCAACGAGCCTTCCGAAAAAGAGATGATAAACGTCGGCATAGCCGCCAACCAGATAGGCTTCCAGATGCGCCAGACAACGATGATTTCCCGGCTGGTGGAGGGGAATTTCCCGAATTACGAGCAGGTGATACCCGGCAAGAAAGAAATTTCCTGGGAGGCGGACGCCGCCCCGCTTCTGGAAGTAACCAAACGCGCCGCGCTTTGCGCGGGCGACCGCGGCTCGGTCAAATACGAGATGAAATCCGGCGTGCTGGCGGTGAGCGCCGTCTCGCAGAAAATGGAATTTCAGGACGAGGTCAAGACCGCCTACAGCGGCGCGGATTTCCACGTCTCCTTCACTCCGCAGTATATCGCCGACGTGCTTAAAAACATGTCCGCCGAAAAAGTGGCCATCAGCATGACCAACTCCTCCAACCCCGTGCTGCTGGAGCCGGCGGGGGAGACGGACTGCAAATATGTCGTCATGCCGGTCCGGTAAAGGCTGGAGCCCGCTGGCCGTCTGCGCGGACAGATTTAAAAATCTGCCCATAAAGCTCAGCAGGATGATGCTGCTGGGTTCGGTATGGGGGAAAGAGGCCGGCGCCATGGCCGCGCATTGGGAGCTTTACGGCGCGGACGCCGCCAGAAAAGTGATTTTCGTGAAAGTCTCCAGCGCCGCGGCCCGGCAGGAGCTTTCGCTGAGGGCGCCGGCGCTGATACGGAGCCTGAATAAATATTTCGACAGGCCGTGGATAGCCGAAATAAGGCTTGCGTCGCGCGGAGAGGCGGCCTGCAAAGCGCAGCGCCCGGAGCAGGCCCCGACAGACAAACGGACGCGCAGATAATTTAACACGGGAGACAACATGACTGCTGACAAGGAAGTTATGGAAAAAGACGCCATAGGCGGCTACGATTCATCCAAAATACAGGTTCTTGAAGGGCTGGAGGCGGTGCGCAAGCGGCCCGCGATGTACATAGGCTCCACCGGCGCGATGGGGCTGCATCACCTGGTCTACGAGGTGGTGGACAACTCCGTGGACGAAATACTGGCCGGCGGCGCCACAACCATAGACGTGGTGATAGAGCCGGGCAACATCTGCTCCGTGGAAGACGACGGGCGCGGCATCCCCGTGGACCCGATGACCGACGTAAAAGACCCCAAGCTCAAAGGCAAATCCGCGCTTGAGGTGGTGATGACGGTGCTGCACGCCGGCGGCAAATTTGATTCGGGCGCGTACAAGATTTCCGGCGGGCTGCACGGCGTGGGCGTTTCGGTTGTGAACGCGCTGTCCGACTGGCTGGAGGTGGAGGTCTACCGCGACGGCAAAACCTGGTTCCAGG
Organism: Elusimicrobiales bacterium; assembly: GCA_041651175.1. Lineage (NCBI taxonomy): Bacteria > Pseudomonadati > Elusimicrobiota > Elusimicrobia > Elusimicrobiales > Elusimicrobiales bacterium. The sequence continues at coordinate 66,856 of JBAZJT010000006.1, forward strand.
CCTACGACCGCGGCAAGCCGCGCGGGACGGTGGAGGCGCGCGCCAAAACGAATCAGCACGGCACCAAGGTGCGCTTCAAGCCGGACGGCCAGATGTTCGGCGACAACCAGTTTTCATACGACGTAATCTCAAACCGGCTGCGCGAGCTGGCATTCCTCAACGCCGGCGTCAAAATCAACCTCACCGACGAGCGCGACGATAAGCAGCATATCTTCCACTACGAAGGCGGCATCTCCCAGTTCATCAAGCACATCAACGCCAACAAGAAAAATCTCAATGCCGACCCCATACACATCACCCGCCAGTCCGGCGACGCGATGGTGGATTTCGCCATACAGTACAACGACGGATATTCGGAAAACGTCTATTCCTTCGTCAACAACATCAACACCATAGAGGGCGGCACGCATTTAAGCGGATTTCGTTCCGCGCTGACCCGCGTCATCAACGACTACGTCAAGAAATACGACCTGGCAAAAGACAAGGAGTTCTCCCTCTCCGGCGAGGATGCCAAAGAGGGGCTTGCCGCCGTTGTCTCTATCAAGATACCGCATCCGCAGTTCGAGGGGCAGACCAAAACCAAGCTGGGCAATTCCGAGGTGGAGGGCATCGTCCGCTCCATCGTCGGCGACACGATGGCGACGTTTTTCGAGGAAAACCCCAACACCGCCAAGCTCATCTGCATCAAATGCATAAGCGCCGCCAAGGCGCGCGAAGCCGCCCGCAAAGCGCGCGAGCTGGCGCGCCGCAAGGGCGCCCTGTCGGATTCGGGCCTGCCCGGCAAGCTGGCCGACTGCCAGGAGCGCAACGCCGCCAACTGCGAGCTGTTCATAGTGGAAGGCGACAGCGCCGGCGGCTCCGCCAAGCAGGGGCGGGACCGCGTTTTCCAGGCCATTCTTCCGCTGCGCGGCAAAATACTAAACGTTGAAAAAGCGCAGCAGCTTAAAATGCTCTCCAACGAGGAAATCCGCACGCTTATCGCCGCCATGGGAACCGGTTTCGGCGAGGGCGACGGCGGCTTTGACCTGGGCAATCTGCGCTACCACAAAATCATCATCATGGCCGACGCCGACGTGGACGGCCAGCATATCCGCACGCTGCTGCTTACGTTTTTCTACCGCCAGTTCCGCCCGCTGGTGGACGGCGGGCATATTTATATCGCCCAGCCGCCGCTCTACAAGCTCAAAAAAGGCCGCACCGAGATGTACATAGAGACCGAGGAAAAACTGCAAAGCTGGCTGCTCAAAGAAGGCATAGGTTCCGTTGCCGTGGAGCGCGGCGGCAAAAAACTGGAAGCCCGCGAGCTGGGCGAGTTGCTGGTTGCCCTTATAGAAATAGAGGACCTTCTGCGCCGGATGGAGGGAAAAAACCTTTTCGTTGAGGATTTTTTCGCCTTTATCGGCAAGGGCCAGCTGCCTGTGTACCGCGTTCCCGAAAGCGGGGACGGTTTCCGCTATTTCATGAGCGAAAAAGAATACCGCGACTACGAGGCCGTCTATATCAAGACCCGGCGCGAGGAATTGCTCCGGGAAGCCGCCGGCCAGCCGCTGGAGATTGAAGACGAGGATTTGCGCCCCGAGCATCAGACCCTGTGGGAGCTGGGCAAGCTGATGGCCGCGTCCGAAAAGCTCAAAAAGCTGGGCTATTCCTTCGCGGACGATTACAGCGCGAAAGAAGACGACAGCGCTTTCAAGCCCAAAGCCGGAAAAGAGCAGCCCCCCGCGCCGCCGATGTTCCGCGTCAGCGCGGAAAAAACCATTATCTCCGCGCGGGACCTCCGCGGTCTGCTCAAGGCGGTGCGCGAGGCCGGGGCGGCGGGGGCGAACATCCAGCGCTACAAAGGTCTTGGCGAAATGAACCCGGAGCAGCTCTGGGAAACCACCATGGACCCGTCGCGCCGGAAGCTGCTGCATGTCGCCGTGGAGGACGCCGCCGAGGCGGACCGGATATTCACCACCCTCATGGGCGACAGCGTGGAGCCGCGCCGGCAGTTCATAGAATCCCATGCTCTGGAAGTGAGAAATCTGGACATCTGACGCTGCTGTCTTTGCGAAACGCCGCGCGGGCGCGTATTGCGCCCGCGCGGCGTTTTGTCTCCTCATTTCAGGCTCAAATAAGCTATCATTTCGGGATAATGAAGCCGAAAATACTGATAGCGGATTCTCCGGCGGGCGCGGGGCCGCTGGGAAGGCTGCTGTCCGCCAATGGCTACAACGTGGAAACCGCCTCCGTCAAAATGGACGCGGAAACCGCGCTTTATGTCTGGAAGCCGGACCTGGTGATAGTCAATATTTTCTGCCGCACCCTGTCCCCGCTGGAATTTCTGGCCTCGGCCTCAAGCGCCGCCGCCATGCGTCCGGTCAAAACCCTTGTCCTTTCCTGCCAGCCTTCGGCGCAGCCGGCGCTGGCGCAGGGTTGGCTGCAAAAGCCGGTGGAATTTTCGCAGCTTAAGCCGCTGCTGCTCAAATGCGCCGGCGCGGCGGGGCCCGGCAACCGCATCCCCGTCCTGCTGGCGGACGCGGACCCTAAAAGCTCCGGCATAATAAAAATGTATCTTGAAACGGGGTATTACCGCCCCGTCCTTGCGCCTTCGGCGGAGGCCGTGCTGGCCGCGCTGAAGGAGCAGCCCCCCGCCGCAATTATAATGGACCCGCTTCTGCCGGATGCCAGCGGCTTTGAACTGCTGCGCGGGCTGCGCGAGTCCGGCGCGCCGCTGCCGCCGGTGATAATAGAAACCGCGCTGCGGCTGGGAGAATTCCATAAAAAGGGCCTGCTTACCGGCGGGCCGGAGCTGGTGGCGGCGGAACTGCCGGAGGAGCTTGCGCTTTCCGCCGTGGCCGGGGCGCTGGCCGCGCCGGCGGCGGCCTCCGGGCAGAGGCCGCGCGTGCTTCTAGCGGAAGACGACCCCGTGCTGCTTTCCCTGATGCGCGAGGTGCTGGATTCCGCCGGGTTTGACGCCGCCACCGCCTGCGACGGCGGCGAGGCGCTGGAGAAAATCCGCAAATCCCCGCCGGATATCGCCGCGCTGGATTATGACATGCCGGTCCTGGACGGGCTGGCGGTGATAGCCGCGCTCAAAGACGATTCGCTGCTGGCAAACCTGCCGGTGATGCTGCTCAGCGCGGCAAAGGAAAAGCAGCTAAAGCTCAAAGCCTTAAATCTCGGCGCGGACGATTTCATGCCCAAGCCCATAGACACCGACGAGTTTACCGCCCGCCTGCGCATGATACTGCGCCGCACCCGGCAGGTGCTGGACGCCAATCCGCTGACCCGGCTGCCGGGGAACCCCTCCATCGCCGCGCGCATAGAGCGCGCCATAGCCGGCGGCGGCGCTTTCGCGGTGCTGTATGCCGACATCAACCAGTTCAAGCCGTATAACGACAGCTACGGCTTTGACGCGGGCGACAGGGTTATAAAAGCTGTCGCCGACATTCTGGTCAGCCGCGTCAAACGCTGCGACGGCGGCGGCTTCATAGGCCATATCGGCGGGGACGATTTCATAGCCGTAACCGCGCTGGACTGCGCCGAGGAGCTGGCACAAGGCGTCCTGTCGGATTTTGACGCTGCGGCCCCCTCTTTTTACAACGATGCCGACCGCGCGCGCGGGTACATAGAATCCACGGACCGGCTGGGGCGGGAGCAGCGGTTTCCCTTCGTGTCGCTGGCGATAGGGATTGCACATAACCGGCTGCGCAGGCTGACCTCGCTGGGCCAGATAAGCAGTATCGGCACCGAGCTCAAGCATTACGCCAAGCGCAATTCCGGCAGCTCCTACGCGGTGGACCGCCGCTCCGACAACAGGCCCGCAGGCGCATGACAAAAATACTAGACTTGCTCCCGAATAATTTTTTGGGCAAAAATCACGGTTTTTGGCCTGCAACTTCGCGGCCACCGGCTTACACACCCCGCCGGAGTGTGCTCGCCTCTGTCCGCTGCGTTGCAGGCCAAAATCCTGTCTTTTTGCCTCATAAACCTTATTCGGGAGCAAGTCTACTTTTTTCCATCGCGGTTTGCGTGCTGCTTTGCGGCTGCGTGGACGTTCCGGTTCAGGAGGCCGCCGCGCCCGCGCCGCGCGCCGCGCGGCTGCGGGATTTAGGCATGGCCCCGCCGGGGCTGGCGCAAAGCGAAACCGTCCATTTCGTCATACGCGCCCCCTCCGCGGCGGATGCGGAGCGCTACGGCAAATATGCCGAGCAGGATTACGAGAACATAATGAGCGCCACCGGCCTCTATTCATTCATGCCGCAGACGCAGTACGAGATAGTGGTCTACGGCTCCAGGCAGGAGTATCTGGACAAAACCGGCCAGCCCGCCTGGTCCGCCGGGATGACTTTGCGCAACGCCGTCGCCGTATACGACGGCGAGCAGGCCCCCCGCGTGCTGGCGCACGAGATGACGCATCTCATATTCAACGAATTCATGCGCCGCCCCCGCCCGGATTTGCGCTGGCTAAACGAGGGGCTTGCCGTCTACACCGAGACGCTCTCCATGGACGATGCCTCCGTGCGCGATTACAGGAACCGCTCGCTTTCCGCGATGAAGTCTTCGTGCATGGATATGAACATGCTCTCCGGCTATGTTCCGGCGCAGGACGACACGGCCCGGCTGGTTGACACCTGGTATATGCAGTGCGAAAGCACGGCGCGGTTTATGATAGAGGAAGGCGGGCGTTTCCAGTTCTCGGTTTTCCTGACCAGAATCCGGGACGGCGCGGATGCCGACGCGGCGGTAAACGACGCCTGGCGCGGCAAATGGCAGGGGCTGCGCGGCGTCTTTGACGGCTGGAAAAAATATCTCGGAATAATTTGATTTTTCCCTGGCGCGCGTCCGCGCTATTTTTATTATGGATATATCTTTATCCCGCTTGTTGACGGAGATTGCGCCATGATGCCGGAAACCGCCCCGCCCGGGACGCGGCGCGCCGCGCTGCCGGTGGAGGGGATGCATTGCTCCGCCTGCGCCTCGCGCATAGAAAGCGCGCTTGGCGCGCTGCCCGGGGTGGAGGAAGCCTCCGTCAATCTGCCCAACCGCCGCGTTTACGTCGCCTACCGTCCCGAAACAGTCTCCCCCGAAGTATTGCGCGCGGCGGTGGAAAAGCTGGGCTACAAAGTCCCCTCCGGCCAGGGGGAGGGCGCGGCGGAAGCGGCCCTGGCGCGCGAGACCGCCTCCTACGGCCTGAGATTTCTGGCGGCGGCCTGCGGCGCGGCGGCTATACTGTCTGCGGGATATTTTTCGCTGTCGCAATATACGGTATGGCTTATTGCCACCGCCGTCTGGGCCTGGAGCGGCGCGCATTTCCATGCCGGGTTTGCGCGCGCGTCAAAGGCCTTTGCGCCGGACATGGACATGCTGGTGAGCATGAGCTCCGGCGCGGCGTATTTCTACAGCGCGGCGCTGACGCTGTTCCCGGACTGGTTCGCGCGCGGCAGCGCGCCGCTGTGGGGGGAGATGGCGCTGCTTATCGCGTTCATCAATTTCGGCAGATGGCTGGAAAGCCGCGCCCGCGGCGGCGCGGGGGCGGCGGTGGCGCGGCTGCTGCGCATGTCGCCCAAATTCGCGCGGGTTATTGAAAACGGCAGGGAAATAACCGTCCGCGCCGCCGAGGTGCGCCCCGGCCAGTTGCTGGCCGCCGGCCCCGGAGAGCAGTTCGCCGCGGACGGGACCGTTGAAAAAGGCGTCTCCTCCGCCGACGAATCGCTTCTTACCGGGGAAAGCCTGCCGGCGGACAAGCTGCCCGGCTCGCGCGTTTTCGGGGGGACGCTCAACAGGCACGGCTATCTGGAATACCGCGCCGCCTCCTCCGGGGCGGATACCGCGCTTTCGCGCATAGTAACGGCGGTGCGCCAGGCGCAGAACGCCAGGCCGCCCGCGCGCCGCGCCGCCGACGCAGCCGCGCGCTGGTTCGTGCCGGCGGTGTTTGTGGCGGCGGTGGCGGCGGGGCTTTTGTGGGTCAAATTCGGCGGGGATTTCGCGTTTTCCAAAGGGGTGTCCGTTTTCGTCGCGGTGCTGGCGGTGGCCTGCCCCTGCGCGCTGGGGCTGGCGGTGCCCATGGCCCTGGCCGTGGGGCTGGACCGCGCCGCCGGAATGGGCATTCTGATACGCAGCCACCGGGCGGCGGAAACGGCGCATTCGCTGGATGTGGTCGCCATAGACAAGACGGGCACGCTCACCTCCGGCGACATAACGGTGGAAAAGCTGCTGCCCTCCGGCTGCGACGGGGAGTTTCTGCTGAGCAGCGCGCTGATAGCCGAATCCGCCTCCGAACATCCGTTCGCCGCCGCGGTGCGCGCGCACGCGCAAAAACTGGGCGTTTTGACGCAAAAGCCGGACTCGGCGCAGTCTTTTCCCGGCAGCGGCATAAAGGCGCGCTTCGGCTCCGAGGAAATACTGGCCGGCAGGCCGGACTGGCTGGCGCAAAACGGCGTGCAAATCCCGCACGACACGCTTGCCCCCGCCGATAATTCGGAGCTTGCCGTCGCCAGGGGCGGAAAATTTCTGGGGCTGATAGCGCTGGGCGATGCGCTGCGTCCCTCGGCCCGGCCCGCGGTGGAAAAATTGAAAGGCCTGGGACTGGAGGTTGTTCTGATATCCGGCGACAGGCACGGCGCCGTGGCAGCCGCGGCGCGGCAGGCCGGCATAGAGCAGTATTACGCGGGCGTGCTGCCGGAGGGGAAGGCGGCGGCGATAGCGGAGTTGCAGTCGCGCGGGCGGCGGGTCGCCATGGTGGGCGACGGGTTCAACGACGCGCCCGCGCTTTCCCGCGCCGACATAGGCATAGCCCTTTCCACCGGCACCGACGTGGCGATGGAGGCGGCGGACATAACAATCATGCGCCCCAGCCTTGCCGCCGTCTGCGATGCGCTGGTTTTAAGCCGCGCGGTGCGCCGGGTGATGCTGCAAAACATCGCCTGGGCTTTCGGCTATAACGCCCTGCTGGTGCCGCTGGCGGCGGGCGCGTTTTATCCGCATTTCGGCATTCTGCTGCCGCCTTCGTCCGCGGGCGCGGCGATGGCTTTAAGCTCGCTTACGGTGGTGTTTAATTCCCTGAGGCTGAGGAACATCAAAATATGAAAAACATCTACGGCTATACCGACAAACATGCCGCGAAAGGCAGAAAAAATTCGCTTCCCCCGCTGGAAACATGGGAAAACCAGTACCGGCGCGACTACGACATCAAAATCGTCAACCCGGAGTTCACCTCCGTCTGCCCGAAAACCGGGCTGCCGGATTTCGGCGTCATCACCATAGACTATGTGCCGGACAAGCTGTGCCTGGAGCTTAAATCGCTCAAGTATTACCTGCTGGCCTACCGGGATACGGGCATTTTCATGGAAAACATCGCCAACCGGATTCTGGATGATATTGTCAAAGCCGCCGCGCCCAAACGCGCCGTGGTTACGGGCGAGTTCACGCCGCGCGGCGGGTTGCGCTCGGTCATAACCGCCAGATGGGAAAAATAAGTATATTGATACCATGCCGGCAAACAAGCTGAAAACCATCCGCCAACTGGCGCAATTGCGCGCGGCGCTGGGCGCGAAGGGAAAAAAGGTCGCGCTCTGCCACGGGGTGTTTGACCTCGTGCATCCGGGGCATATCAAGCATCTGGAGGCCGCCCGGCGGCAGGCGGACGCGCTTTTTGTCACCGTAACGCCGGACCGGCATGTCAACAAAGGCCCGGGGAGGCCGGTTTTCAGCCAGCAGCTGCGCGCGCAGTCGCTTGCCGCGCTGGAGCCGGTCAGCTATGTGGCCGTCAACGAATGGCCCACCGCGGTGGAGACAATCGCCGCCATAAAACCGGATTTTTATTTCAAAGGCTCCGAATACGCCGACCACGGGCGCGACATCACCGGCGGAATCGCAAAAGAGGAGGCGGCGGCCCGTTCCTGCGGAGCCGAAATCCGCTACACCGGCGAGATAACATTCAGCTCCACGGAGCTGCTGAATAAATTTTTCGGGGTATTCTCGCCGGAGGAGGAGGCTTTCCTGAACGGCTTCCGGCGCAAATACTCGGCGCAGGACGCCATAGCGATGATTCAGGGCGCGCGCGGCATGAAGGCGCTGGTGGTGGGCGACGCGATTATAGACGAATACCACTACTGCCGGGGCCTTGGCAAGCCGCCGAAAGACAATATCATCTCGGCCAAGTTCATCCGGGAGGAGCGTTTCGCCGGCGGCGCGCTGGCCTGCGCCAACCATCTGGCCGGGATTTGCGGGCGGGTGGATCTGCTGACCTGCCTGGGCGCGCGCGATTCGTGCGAGGATTTCGCGCGCGCGAAACTGGCGCGCAACGTGCGCCCGGTATTTTTCCGGCGCGAAAACGGGCGCACCACGATAAAACGGCGTTTCGTGGACGAGGCCTTCCTCTCCAAACTCTTTGAGATAGAGATTATTGACGATACCCCCCTTCCGCCGAAAACCGACGACGCGATAGCTAGGCATTTATCCAAAATAATCGGCGGCTACGATTTGGTGCTGGTCTCGGATTTCGGGCACGGGCTTATATCGCCGCAACTGCTGAAAATTCTGGAGCGGGCGAAGTTTCTCGCGCTCAACGCGCAGACCAATTCCGCAAATGCGGGCTACAATCTTGTGACAAAATACCGCCGCGCCGATTATATCTGCGTGGACGAGCCTGAAATCCGCCTGGCCGCGCGCGACCGCTACGGCGACCTGAAAAATATCGTCAAAAGCATCTCGCGCGGCATGAAATGCCGCCGTGTCTGCATAACGCGCGGCCATAACGGCGCGCTTGCGCGGGACGCGAAAACAGGCTTTGCGGAAGTTCCCGCTTTCGCCAAAAACATAGTGGACCGGGTGGGGGCGGGGGATTCTTTTCTGGCTTTCACCGCGCCGCTGGCCGCCTCCGGCGCGCCAGCGGACATGCTGGCTTTCATCGGCAGCGCGGCGGCGGCAATCAAGGTGGGCATTGTCTGCAACCGGGAGCCGGTGAACCCTGTCTCGCTGTGCAAGTTCATAAACACCCTGCTTAAATGAACTACGGAATAGATTCTCACAAGCTGGCTTTTCACCCGGAACGGGTGGCGGCATGGCGCGCGGGAAAAGACATTTTCCCGATATACGCGGAAATTTCGCCCTCCGGGGCCTGCAATCACCGCTGCGTCTACTGCGCGCTGGATTTCATGGAATACAAGCCGCGCATGATTGACGCGGACATTCTTAAAAAACGATTGTCCGAGATGGGGCGGCTGGGGCTTAAAAGCGCGATGTTCGCGGGCGAGGGGGAGCCTTTCCTGCACCCCCGCATGGCGGAGATAACCGAGCATTGCGTCAAATCCGGCGTGGACGCGGCTTTCACCACAAACGCCGTGCCGCTGCGCCGCGATATAACAGAGCGCATTCTGCCGGTAACCTCCTGGATAAAAGCCAGCGTCAACGGCGGCACGGCAAAAACTTATGCCGCCATTCACCGGACAAAGCCGGAGGATTTTGAGAAGGCGTTTTCCAACATGGCCTATGCGGCGGAGTTAAAACGGAGGCGCGGCTATCGCTGCGCGCTGGGAATGCAAATGATTCTGCTGCCGGAAAACGAGGGCGAGGCCGTCCTGCTGGCGAAAAAGGCCAAAGCCGCGGGGATGAATTATCTGGTCATAAAGCCGTATTCGCAGCATCCGCAGAGCAGAACACGCCGATACGCGGACGTGAAATACTCCGGCGGACAGAAGCTGGCGGCGGCTCTGGAAAAAATCGCCTCGGCGGAATTTTCGGTTATTTTCCGCAGCCGCGCGATGGAGAAATGGGATGCCGCCGAAAAGCCGTACTGCCGCTGCCTCGCGCTGCCGTTCTGGACATACATAGATTCCGGCGGCAATGTGTGGGGCTGCAGCATGTTTCTGGGCAAAAAAGAGTTTTATTACGGCAACATAAACGAAAGTTCTTTTTCAAAAATATGGAAAGGCGCGGAGCGGAAAAAATCGCTGGCTTATGCGGCGGGCAAGCTGGACGCCCGGCATTGCCGTGTCAACTGCCGGATGGACGAAATCAACCGCTACCTCTGGAATCTCAAAACCCCGCCGGAGCATGTGAATTTCATATGAGAAAGGAAATCCGGCTGGCCCTGCTGGAAAAGATGCTGGAAATACGGCTGTTTGAGGAGAAAATAATCTCCGCCTATCCCCGGCAGGACATGAAAACGCCGGTGCATCTTTATGTGGGGCAGGAGGCCATCGCCGCCGGAGTTTGCGCCAATCTGGCGGCGGAGGATTATGTCTTCACCACTCACCGCAACCACGGCCATCTGCTTGCCAAAGGCGCGGATATGAAGGCCATTGTGGCCGAGCTTTACGGCAAGGCGTCCGGCTGCTGCGGCGGCAAGGGCGGCTCCATGCATCTGGCGGATTTTGCGGCCAACTGCCCCGGCGCAAGCGCCATTGTGGGCGGGGCGATAGCTTTGGCGGCGGGGGCGGCCCTTGCCGCTAAAATGCGCGGGGAAAAGCGGCTTGCGGTTGCGTTTTTCGGCGACGGGGCGGCGGACGAGGGGATTTTTCAGGAATCGCTCAATTTCGCCGCGCTGAAAAAGCTGCCCGTCCTGTGTGTCTGCGAGAATAATTTTTACGCCACCAATTCGCATCAGAAGGCCCGGCAGCCGGGCGCGGATATTTGCCCCCGCGCCCGCGCATTGGGCATCCCGGCGGAAAAGCCGGACGGCAACGCTGTTGAGGCGGTGCATATGGCCGCAAAGCGCGCCGTAAAGCATATCCGCGCCGGAAAGGGGCCGTATTTCCTGCAATGCGACACTTACCGGTGGAAAGGGCATGTCGGCCCGGACTGCGATTATCAGAAAGGCTGCCGCCCGAAGGCGGAGCTGGATAAATGGCTAAAACGCTGCCCGGTGGCCGCTTACCGGCGCAATTTCAGCCGGGACGAGATTGGGCGGTTGGAAGCCCGGATAAACGAAAAAATCTCCGCCGCGTGGGAGTTTGCGGAAAGCGCGCCTTATCCCGCGCCCGAAACTTTATTAAAGGACGTCTATGCCCTGGACAAAAGTCCTTCTTGACAAGGCCGATTTTGAGACGGCCATCACCAAAGCCGGGCTGCGCGGCCTGAGCTACCGCGGGGCTTTGCTGGAGGCGCAGTCGCAATTACTGGAGGCGGACAAGGCGGTGTTTTTAATCGGCGAGGGGATAGACGACGCGGGCGGGGTCTTTGGCTCCACGCTGGGGCTGGCGGAAAAATTCGGCAAGGACAGGGTGCTGGACTGCCCCATCGCCGAAAACGGGATGACGGGCGTAGCGGTTGGCGCGGCCATTTGCGGAATGCGGCCTGTTTTCATACACATGCGCATGGATTTTCTGCCCATGTGCATGGACCAGATTGCAAACCATGCCGCCAAATGGAATTACATGACCGGCGGACATGCCAATGCGCCGCTTGTCATCCGCAGCATCGTCGGGCGGGGATGGGGCTCGGCGGCGCAGCATTCGCAGGTTTTGCACGGGATGTTCAACAACATCCCGGGGCTTAAAATCGCGCTGCCCGCCACGCCTTACGACGCGAAAGGGCTTTTGATTTCGTCCGTTTACGACGGCAACCCGGTTTTGTTCTGCGAGCACCGCTGGCTCTACGAGCTTGCCGGCTACGTGCCGGCGGAGAGCTATACGGTCCCCTTCGGCAAGGCGGTTGTGCGGCGCAAGGGCAAAGATGTAACAATCGTCGCGCTTTCGCTTATGGTCTGCGAGGCGGTGCGCGCCGCTAAAATCCTTGAAGCCGAGGGCATTGAAGCCGAAATCATAGATCCGCGCACCATAAAACCGCTGGACGAGGCCGCCATACTGGAATCGGTCAAAAAAACCGGCAGGCTCGTCATCGCCGACACCGGCGTCAAAACCGGCGGCGTCTCCGGCGAGATAGCGGCTGTGGTCGCCGAAAAGGGTTTTGACCTGCTGCGCGCGCCGGTTGCCAGAATCGGCCTGCCGGACGCGCCGGCGCCCGCCAGTCCCGCGCTTGAGAAAATCTACTACCCCGGCGCGCCGGAAATAGCGGAGGCCGCAAAAAAACTATGCCGGACAAAATAGACGTCTCCGTCATAATGCCCGCGCTCAACGAGGCAAAAAATATTGAGCTTGCCGTAGGAAATTCGCTGGCCGCTTTCGCCGAATTCGGGCTTGAGGGCGAAATAATCGTCATTGACGATGGCAGCCGCGACGGCACCGGCGAAATAGTCCGCCGGTTGGCGGAAAAAGACGCCAGGGTGCGGCTGCTGCGGCATGAAACGCCGCGCGGCATAGGCGCCTCCTTCTGGGACGGCGAGGCCGCCGCGCGCGGCTCCGCCGTGGTCATGCTGCCCGGCGACAACGAGAACGACCCCTCCGAGATTTTCCGCTATCACCGCGTGCTGGAGCAGGTGGATATAGTGATACCTTTCATTTTCAACAAGCAGGCGCGCTCGCTGTTCCGCAACGGGCTTTCATTCGCCTACCGCTTCATAATCAACACGACTTTTCTGGTGAACTTCAACTACACAAACGGCACCGTGCTGTACCGCAAATCCGTGCTGGACACGTTGGATTTCCACAGCACCGGATTTTTCTTTCAGACTGATATTCTGGTCCGGCTGGTGCGGGCGGGGTATCTGTTCGCGGAAGTTCCCTACCGGCTGGGGATGAGGAAAGAGGGCGTTTCAAAAGCCGTAACATTCCCGTCGCTGATGCAGGTGATAAAAGGTTACCGGCGGCTGGCGCGGGACCAATATTTCCACAAACACCCGGCGGAGCATTATCCCGATGATTCCCAAACCCTTAAACGGCGCTCTGATTCTTGACGGCCACAAGCTGGCCTGGCACAAGGATCGCGTGGAAGCCTGGCTGCGCGGCGAGCGCATCGCCCCTGTTACCATAGACTGCGCCCTCACCCGCGCCTGCGGCTATAAATGCGTCTACTGCTACGGCCAGCTTCAGGCTAACGACGAAAAACGGATGACAAAAGACGTCATTTTCCGCTTTCTGGACGATGCGGCGGAAATAGGCGTCAAGGCCGTGAGTTTTGTAAGCGACGGCGAGTCCACCTGCTCGCCGCATTTGTATGACGCGATACTGCGCGGCAAAGCCAACGGGCTGGATATGGCGCTGGGGACCAACGGCTACCTGCTGCGCGGGGACAGGCTGGAGGAAATTCTGCCCTGCCTGACGTATCTGCGCTTTAATATTTCCGCGGGCGAGCCGCAGGCCTACCGGCAAATCATGGGCGCGCCCGAAGACGGGTTTGAGAAAGTAACCTCCATAATCCGAAAATGCGTTGAAATAAAGCGCGCGAAAAAACTGGGCGTTACCATCGGCCTGCAAATGGTGCTTATGCCGGAATTCGCGCCGCAGGTGCTGCCGCTGGCCCGGCTGGGGCGGGAACTGGGGGCGGATTATCTGGTTATCAAGCATTGCAGCGACGACGAGAACGGCGCGCTGGGCGTGGATTATTCAAAATACGCCGGGCTGGAGGAGCTGCTGCGCCAGGCCGAGGCCATGAGCGCCCCGGATTATCTGGTGAAAGTGAAATGGTCCAAGATATTAAGCGGCGGGCTGCGTTGCTATTCGCGCTGTTTCGGGCCGCCTTTCATACTGCAAATGTCCGGCTCCGGGCTGGTGGCGCCGTGCGGGATGTTATTTAATTCCAAATACTCCAAGTACCATATCGGCAATATCGCGGAGACGCCGTTCAAGCAATTATGGCAATCAGAGCGGTACTGGGAAGTGATACGGCTTATTTCCTCGCCGGAGTTTGACGCCAAAACCATGTGCGGCACCCTGTGCCTGCAACACAGCGTCAATAAATACCTGCGGCTTGTAAAAGAAATGAATATTCCGCCGGAGGGGCCGCCCGGCCCGCCGCCCGCGCACGTAAACTTCATCTAAAATGTAAGGTTGTAGGCGACGGAGATGCTGTGGCCCGTGTAATTGCAGGGCAGGTACATCTCGTAATGGTTGTTTGACGAAGCCACCACAAAAGCGTAGACCACGCGCACGTCGGCGATTTCGTTGACGGGGCGGCGCATTCCCAGGCTGAACCGGGCCAGCAGGTCCTTTTGCGTGCCGGAGAGGAAATTGTTCAGCTCGTCGCGCGGGGGGCGGTCCGAGTAAGTGCGCAGCAGCAGCGAGGCTCCGCCGAACAGGTTCCAGTCCAGGTCGTCGCCCATTTGCTTGTCCGCGGGAAGGTTCAGGTTCCATTCATTGTAGCTGTAGGCGTTCTGCACAAGCGTTATATCCGAGGCGGGGTTGAAAATATCCGGCGAGTACGCGCCGAAATACTTGTAGCGCATGAAGGACTGGTTGGAGCGGTACATGGTGTATGTCAGCGCCGGCGCAAATTCCGCGGTGCGCAGCCGCTGCCGCCTGCCCAGGCTGAAGGCTAGGCTGTAATCCCGCTGCATGTCCGCCGAATACTGCCCGTCCGCGCCGATTACCTCCTGGTTGAGGTAGCTCATCCTGCTGTAGACAATTCCGCCGAACATTCCGCGCCAGTTTGCCCGGGCCGAAAGCTGGTACAAATTCTGGTCCTCCAGCCCGCCGGTGTAGGCCGCGCTGGACGCCGCCGAAACAAACTGCGTCATCAGGTCGGTGTAGTTGGGAAATCTCAGTTGCCGGTACAGCAGCTGCGCGGTGAAGGTGCCGGCGTTTTCAAACCAGCCGAAGCGGCAGTCCGCCGCGATATGCCCGCCGAAGGAATTCATGTTGTAGAGTCCGTTGTCCCAGGATTCGTTGGCTCCCTGGCGGGAATGGCCTCTGGTAAGCGTCAGGCCGGGGCGCAGCGACCAGCGCTCGGTTATCGCGGTGCGGTATTCCAGCGAAAATGCGTGGTTTATGCCGCGCTCCTGGAACCGCGCCGCGTCGCGCTGCGGGAAAGAGGGGCCGTTGTAATCAAAGTCGTAAAGCCCGAAAAGGGTTTTGCTGCCGCTGAACCGCGTCAGAAGGCCTATTTGCGCGTCTATGTTGCCGCCGCTGAACATGTTGCCCTGGCTGGGCAGATAGACGCCCTCGCCCAGCGTCATGTTGAACCAGGGGATGAAGGTGTTTGGGCGGGTCTCCTGCGCGGAGGCCGGCATCCAAAACGAGGCAAGCGCGGCCAGGACAAGGCAGGCGAACGCGGCGCGCCCGCCGCAGCGGGCGGCTGCGGCGGAATGCAAAAATTTCAGACAGCCCCTAAAACGCGACATGGTAATTGACCACCGGATGTATCGGAATCGCGCCTTCCGGATAAATGTTGGCGCCGGCCTCCCAATGCTCGCCGTACCAGCTTATCTTGGCCGCCACGGTGTTTGTGGCCACGCCGAAATTGAGCTGCATGCTCCAGCGATGCTCGGAAGAGTCTATCTGCTCCAGCCCGACAATGAAGAATCCGTCCGCGAAATCCGAGTCAAAACTGCTGACGGGGACGCCGAAAATGCTGCGCTGCTTTTTCAGCTCCAGCCGGGCGCGCAGCCGCGAATACTTGAGGCCGTAAAACATCCGCACCCTGGGCGACATGGAGCTGGCCCCCATCAGCCCCGCGTAGTAGCCGCCGAAAAAGGCGCTGTCCATATCGTCCTTGCGCCAGCTTGCCGTCATTTGCGGCAACGGCATTATCCAGCCGCCTGCGAACGCCTCGATCTGCGGCGAATTTTCAAACAGATAGCTTTCCGGGCACAGCCGCCTTTTCACCGACAGGTTCGCCATCCCCGCCGGGAAAAGCGAGGGGGCAAGCCCGGCTTGCAGCGCGGCGGGCTGGCCGGTGGGAAGCGGGGTGGTGGCTTCCAGGTCCTGCTGGAATTCGGCCATGAAAGCCCCGGGGTCCGACAGCGCCTGCGCCGCTATCTGCCGCCCCGCGGCGTTCCAGTCTATGGCGGCGGCGGGCGCGCAGGCAAAAGCCGAGGCTGCCGCAAAAACGCGCAGCAGCCGCTCCGCCGCGCGGCATGAGAAAATCGGGCGGGGCAGATTGCGTGTGCGCGGTTCCTGTGTCATTTCAGCACGTTCTCGAACGCCGGCTGCATTTGCGCGTAGGCGGCTGCGGCGATGTCGGGTATTATCACAAGGTCTATGTTGCGGTGTCCGGAATTGAGGTTGTAGCCGGACCAGCCGGTCTTGTCCTGTGTGTCCACGGCGCTCCAGCCGGACTGGCCGCTTACGTTGGCCTTTACGTAAACCAGGGTTTCCAGCGCGGAGTCGCCGTAGAGACCGGTCAGGCTCTGTCCCGAGAGCATATCCCCCGAATGCAGCAGCGAACCTTTGCTGTTTATAAGATAGCTTTCCGTGCCCAGCCAGAGGATGTTGCCGTTGGCGGAGCAGTCCGCGCCTATGCAGTACTGCTGCGCCTGATACGAGTAGAAAGCGGACGGGTCTTCAATATTGGCCGGATTGGCGGTTCCGCTTTTCTGCGCCCAGACCAGGTCGCGTATGACGCTGCCGCCGGAGGATACCGTGCCTTTGTCCGAAACGCCGGAGTTGAAAGTGAGGTTATTTTTGGCCGCCGCGGCGTAATTGGCGAAAAGATTCATCCCGTTGTCCCAGCTTAAGGTGCCGAAAATCAGGTTGCCGCTGTCTTCCAGCCGGCCCGTGGCGGCGTCGTAATTATAACTTCCGCCCACCACAAATCTTTCGCTTATGCCGGTCTGGTTGGCGGCCAGCACCGTGGCCGACACCGCGTGAAGCGAACTGTCCCTGAACGCCATCCCCCAGTCCGACAGGTTCTGGGGCAGTTCTTTGTTGAATGTCATGTACATTGAAAGCGAGTCCAGCCGGTTTGCTGTTTCGTTTCCGTTGTTATTGTAGGCGAAGCAGTTGCCCGTGAAATCCGCGTAATCCGGCCTCTGGACCAGGCTGATGACCTGCATGGAATCCCGCGACGGGCGGAACATCTGCTGTTCCACCCGCGTCAGATTGCCGTGGATGTCTGTCATCACGCGGCCCTCGGCCATATCGCGCTCTTTGAGTATGGAAACCGACGAGCGCACCGCCGCCTCGTTTGCCGACAATGCGGCGGCATAGGCGCGCATCCTTCTTCGCTCCACGGCCTTCATCCCGAAATCGGACATGCGCTGCGAGCTGGTCAGGTTGGGTTCCCAGTCCTGGAGCAGGCCGCGCATCTGCTCGTCCGTGAGCATTTCCAGCCTGCCCTGCTGGACTGGCTTGGATATTTCGTAGCTCAGCCCCTGCGAGACGCGGAAACTGCTTTTGCCCGTGCGCGGCGGCACGCGGTAGGATAGTATCACGTCGCCGGAAACCACATAAAGCATCATCCGGCCTATGTCGTCGGCGTTTATCACGAATTCCGCGCCGGAGCCGCGCACGACGGTGTTCTCCATCCGCATTTCAAAGACCGTGGCGCTGTCCAGATGCGGCAGGCGGACCTTCACCTTGCCGTGATAAAGCATGATTCTGGTCGCCAGCTCCTGATTCTGCTCCAGCTCCAGCAGCGAATTGGGTCTTACCCATACCGTCGCGCCGCTCTCAAATTCCAACTGGGCGGAGCCATCCGCGCCGGCGCGCAGCTTGCCGTTTTCGGAAAGATAGGAACTGTTCCTTGCCGGTTGCCAGGCGTCCATTTCCAGCAGCCTGCGCTCCACCTTGCCGCCGACGGTCAGAATCTGCGCCGGGTCGGCGAAAGCGGGCGGGGCCGCAAGGCAGACGGCAAGAAAACAGGCTCGTCTCATAAATTCACAGCGGCAGCGACAGGGTGAATACCGCGCCCTTTCCCGGTTCGGATTTGACCGACACCGCCCCCCCGTGCGCCTCCGCGGTTTTTTTGACAAAGGCCAGCCCGATTCCCCAGCCCTCCACCTGGCCGGAAAAAGAGCTTTCCACCTGGTAGAATTTGTCGAAAATCTTCGCCTGCTCCTCCGGCGGTATTCCGGCGCCGTCGTCTTCAACCTCTATAAGCAGGCGGCTTTCCTCCGCGCGGGCGGAGAGTTTCACATGCTTGTCCGGCGCGGGGTTGAATTTGCGCGCGTTGTCCAGCAGGCATTCCACGGCCTTGCGCAGCAGCCGGCCGTCGCCCTGAATTTGTGGCAGCCCCTTCTGGCAGGAAAGCGAGAACATGACGCGCGGTGCCGGAAGAGGGTCTTTTGTCTCGAAATTCACGCCGGCTGCGGCGCAGTCGCGCGAGAAAAACACAGCCGCCTCCTCCAGCAGTTCGGCGGGGGCGATAGCGGTTTTACTGAGGGAGGCCGCGTCCATGTCGTCTATGGCCACGAAATTGAGTATCTGGTCTACCAGAACGGCCAGCTTGCGGCCCTGCATGTTGATGGTGTCCGCCGATTTTTTCAAAAAAGGCGGGCTGCCTTCCGGCATCTCCTCGGCCATGGTCTGCGAATAGCCGGTTATCACCGAAAGCGGTGTGCGCAGCTTGTGCGACACCAGCGAGAGGAAATTGCGCGCCAGCAGCTGCTCCGTCCTGCGCGCGGTTACATCGCGGAACAGCCACAGCCAGCCCTCGCAGAATTTTGCGTCCTTTTCCCCGTGCGAGACAAGCCGTATGGCCGAGCCTTCCAGAAAAAGTTTTTTCGGGCTTTGGCGTTCCATTTCAAAAGTTACGACATTGCCCGGCGCGGAAAGCGCGATTTCCAGCGGGGGCTTCATCGTCATGCCGGAAAAGATGTCTTTTACGCCAAGCGCCTCGTCCCGCTGCGGGAAATACTGCCTGGCCGCGTCGTTGGCCAGCAGCACCCTGCCGGCGGGATCCGTCATTATCGCGCCTTCGCTGGTGGTGGCAAACACTATGTGCAGGCGGCGCTTTTCCTCCCGCAGCGAGGAAAACAGCCGCGCATTTTCTATCGCCACCGCGGCCTGGGAGGCCAGCGCCTCAAAAGCGCGCACGTCCCTGTCTGTGAACGGTCCGTCGGCGTGGTTTACCGCCTGAAGCACGCCTATGACGCGGCCTTTCATTATCATCGGCGCCGACAGGGTGGAGCGGGTCACAAACCCCGATTTCTCGTCCACCTTGCCGCTGTGCCGCGAATCCGACGCGGCGTCGTTGGCGAGAATGGTCTTTTCCTGCTGGGCGCACAGCCCGGCATAGCCCTCGCCCAGTTTGAGGCGCATGGCCTGCACCTGCGGCGGCAGGCCCAGCGCGATGTCGAAATAAAGTTCCCCGGCTTTCTCGTCCAGCAGGTAAAGCGAGGCGCGCTCCGCCCCCGCCAGCCGGGCGGCGATGCGGATGATGTCGTTAAGCAGGTCGCCCAGTTCCAGCTTGGACGACAGCAGCCTGCCGGTGGTTACCAGCATCTCAAGGCTGTCGGCCTGGCGTCTTGTGGTCTCGTCCAGCATATCAGAACCTCACGTTGAACGCCGCCCCGTAGTAGTTGAGCGCGCCGCTGCCAGCGTTCGGGGCGACCCAGTTGTAGTTTACGTCCAGATTCGCATTGTCGGTTATCTTCGCGCGTATTCCTCCGGTAAGCGAATGCGCGCAGGGCGTGTTCACGGCGTACTCTATGTAATGGTAGCCGATTTTGACAAAAGACTGCTCGTCCTCCGGCATTGAGCGGGTGTATTCAAACCCCGCGCTCCACAGCGGCGGCGCGGTTACAGACCACAACGTCCCCAGGAAGGCGACGTTGTTCTGGTCCATCGCCAGTTCCGGCAGCGAGACATTGCGGATTCCCCGGAAATACTGGAACACGGAGGCTGTCGCCGCCAGGAAGAACTGCTTGAAGCATTCCTCCTGGAACTGCGCCTCATAAACCAGCTGCGGCAGGGTTTTCCTGGAAAACGAGCCGTCGGAAAAATTAAAAGCGGTGGTCTGCGACGCCGCCCCAAGCCCGAGCGCCCAGCGGAGCTTGATGTCTTTATCGCTGCTTGGCAGATTCCACAGACGCTGCGTATACAGCCCTGCGGCGGAGGTGGGGACCAGGCTGGTTCCGTGATAATAAAAAGGCCGCAGCACCGTTATGCCGGAGTCCGAAACGCGGTACCATGGCAGCCGCGCGGAGTACGCCTCGTCGGACAGCCAGGGGTTTTTGACGAAATTCATCTCCAGCCCCGCCACGGCGGCGGTGGAAACCGCGCCGTAGAAAGCCAGCGTCTGGTAATTGTAGCCGTCCGCCCCGAAGCCGCCCTCGGCCTTCGCCCAGTAGGCCGCGTGTGCGGGCCGCGCCACGGCCAGAGCGGCCAGAACAAAAAAGAGTTTTCTCATGTCCACCTGATTATACCCGTTTATTGATATGATTAGAACCCTGAACGGCGGTTTTTCCCTTTTTCCGCATTTTCACGCAGGCTGCCTGCGCCCGGGGGCCGGCGGCATTGGCGCCGCAAAACGGCGCTCCTCCCGATTTTGATATAATGTGTTCATGCCCAACGACGACGGTTTCATAGAAAAAATGCGCCACTCCTGCGCCCATGTGCTGGCGCAGGCCGTGCTGGAATTGTTTCCGGGAGCCAAACTCGGCATCGGCCCGTCCATAGAAAACGGATTTTATTACGATTTTGACACTACCCACCGCTTCGTGCCGGAGGATTTGCCGCGTATTGAGGAAAAAATGCGCGCCATCATCGCGGCAAAACAGCCTTTTGTCCGGTCGGACAAGCCCAAGCCGGAGGCGGAGGAGTTTTTCAACTCGCGCGGCGAGGTTTATAAAACAGAGCTTGTCTCCGCTTTGCAGGACGGGACCATCAGCTTCTACGTCAACGGCCCGTTCACCGATTTGTGCAAAGGCCCGCATCTGGAGCATACCGGCGAGATAAAGCATTTCAAGCTTGCCTCCATAGCCGGCGCCTATTGGCGCGGCGACGAGAAGCGGCCCATGCTCCAGCGCATTTACGGCCTGGCGTTTGAAACGAAAGAGGAACTGGACGCCTATATAAAGCAGCAGGAAGAAGCCGCCAAGCGCGACCACCGCAAGCTGGGCAAAGAGCTGGATATTTTCTTTTTTGACGAGGATACCGGCCCCGGCCTGCCGCTGTGGCTGCCCAACGGCGCGGCGATTATGGAGGAGCTGGAAACCCTCGCCAAGCAGACCGAGCTTGCCGCCGGCTACCAGCGGGTGCGCACGCCGCATCTGGCCAAGGAGAAAATGTATCTCACCAGCGGCCATCTGCCCTATTACGCGGACAGCATGTTCCCCCCCATGGACATAGACGGGCAGAAGTATTACCTCAAGCCCATGAACTGCCCGCACCACCACAAGATTTTCGCCGCCCGCCCGCGCAGCTACCGCGACCTGCCGCTGCGGCTGGCCGAATACGGTACCTGCTACCGCTACGAGCAATCGGGCGAGCTGTTCGGGATAATGCGGGTGCGCTCCATGCAGATGAACGACGCGCACATCTACTGCCCGCCGGAACGGTTTGAAGAGGAATTCCTGGCCGTCTGCCGAATGTACGAGGAATATTTCAAGATTTTCGGCATAGAAAGATACGTCATGCGCTTTTCCACGCACAGCGACGAAGGCCTGGGCAAAAAATACGTGGACCAGAAAGACCTCTGGCTGAAAACCGAAGCCATGTGCGAAAACGCGCTGAAAACCGGCGAGCTCAACTACGTCCGCGTTCCCAACGAGGCCGCCTTCTACGGCCCGAAAATAGACGTGCAGATATGGAGCGCCATCGGGCGCGAGTTCACGCTTGCCACCAATCAGGTGGATTTTGCGGTGCCTGCGCGCTTCGGGCTGGCCTATACCAGCCGCGAGGGCCGGGACGAAACCCCGCTCTGCATACACCGCGCCCCGCTTTCCACGCACGAGCGGTTCATCGGCTTCCTGCTGGAGCATTACGCGGGCATATTCCCGCTCTGGCTGGCGCCGGTGCAGGTTTTGATTTTATCCATCACCTCCGGCGAGGAAACCTACGCGAAGGAAATAGCCGCGCTGCTGCGCGCCGCCGGAATCCGCGTTGAGACGGATTTGCGCTCCGACAAAATCGGCATGAAGATACGCGAGGGCCATGCCCGCCGCGTGCCGTATATGGTTGTAATCGGGGGTAAAGAGGCGCAGAGCCGCACGCTCACATTAAGGCTGCGCGGCGGCAAGAACGTCAACAATCTTTCGCCGGAAGCGGTGGTAACCGCGCTCACTCAGGAAATCCGCGAAAGGAAATCCGCGCCCTCATTCGCGTAATTTCCGCATGCTGGTAACCGCGGGAAAATCAGAATTCGCCCAGGGGGAGTTGCTCCAGTTCAACGCCGGAGGCGGCTTTGACCTTGTGCCGCACCGTCTCAATGAGCTTCATGATGCCGGCGGCAGTTGCGTCGCCTGTGTCCCGCGTGCTTTTCCGACACCTGCGCGCCGCCCTCGCGCAAACCTTTCAGGCCCGCCCCGTCTATCAGTTTTGAGGCGAAATTCCCGGGTCCGGCAACCGTGTCCCGCCGCAAAACCCGGCGGTGGGTGTGTGTTCCGTGAAATAAAAAAGCAGCCCGCAAGGGCTGCCTGATAATCTGGAGCGGGCGATGGGAATCGAACCCACGTCTCAACCTTGGCAAGGTCGTGTTCTACCATTGAACCACGCCCGCGCTCTCGCCTTATTATAGCAAAAACAAAGCCGGTTGCAATGCGTCCTGAACCCGTGATACCTGCGCCGCGCCCTCGCGGTTTCATCCGGGAATTGCAGTCTGCGGCGGGAACCGGGGCGGCAGCCGGCGGGGACAGTCTGAAGCGGAATTTGGCGGGCATATCGTCCGGTATGCAGGAAAACTTCTGCACGGAATGCCACGTTTCCCGCCGCCGGATTCCGCAGGCAAGATGAAATATTCCACGACATCACCCGTTTTTTGAAAAGCTGGGGTGTATTGGCAAACGGCAGTGAAAACGGAATCAAACCACGAAACACACGAAAAGGGAATGAAAAAGTTTCCGGCAATACGGAACAGCAAAATATGGCGCTGTGTAAAAAATGGGTGATGTCGTGGAATATTCAGGTTGACAATATGCCGGGATTCCCTGTAGGATTGGCACGTGAGACTTCATATCCCGAACAGCGGGTTTCTCATGAGGCGCACACAGTGCCGGACGGCGCGGACGGTTCGAAACGGAATTTGACGGGCATCCCCGCGGGGTATGCAGGGAAACTTATGCGCAGGAATGCCCCGGCGGCCACCGCCGAATTCCGCAAGCCGACTGCGGAGAATCGGGTAAACTTGCAATATCGCTGCCAGAAAAATAATCGGCTTTGACCATAGGAGCGGAATAACATTGCGGTCTGACTGGAAAGCTGAAATTCTCCGCTTGCTTGCGGGAAAGTGCCGGTTCTACGAGCCGCTGTCGGCGCACACCAGCTTCCGCACGGGCGGACCGGCGGATGTTTTCGCCTCGCCGGCAACGGAAGAGGAGTTCGCGCGCGCCGTGGTTTTCGCGCGGAGCAACCATATCGCGCTTACCATTCTGGGGCGCGGTTCCAACGTAATTGTTGCAGACAAGGGCATTCGCGGCATTGTCTGCGAAACATCCGGGTTATGCGGAGTTTCGGTTTCCGGCAGGACAATCCGCGCCGGGGCGGGGGCATTGCTTGATGATGCCGTCCGCGCGGCGGTTTCCGCCGGGCTGGGCGGGATGGAAAAGCTCTCCGGCATACCGGGCAGCGCCGGCGGGGCGCTCGGGATGAACGCCGGAGCCTTCGGCCAGGAAACGGGGGACTGTTTTGTCCGGCTGCGCGGGCTGGACGCGCAATCAGCGCCAGTCTCGCTGCAAAAAAAGGATTTATCATTCGGCTACCGGAAAAGCGGCCTGCCGGAGGGGCTGATTATACTTTCCGCCGAGTGGGAGCTTGTCCCGTCGGACAGGGCCGCGCTGGAAAACACGCGGCGCGAAATTCTGGCCGCGCGCGCGCAAAAGCAGCCGCTGGAGTATCCGTCCGCCGGGAGCGTGTTCAAGCGTCCGCCGGGCAATTTCGCGTCAAAGCTGATTGAAGAGGCCGGGCTTAAAGGCTTGCGCGAGGGCGGGGCCCAGGTGTCGGAAAAACATGCCGGGTTTATTGTCAACACCGGCAACGCAGCCGCGGCGGACATTATGAAACTGATTGAAACGGTGAGGCGGCGGGTCAAGGCCGCCACCGGCATTGAACTGGAGCTTGAGCAAATCCCCCTGGGCGAATTCTGACCGGGGGTGCGGCGGGCGCAAGCGCCCGGCGCAAAAACGGCGGCGGAAGCGGAACGCTGGGATTATCAAAAAATGATTGCACCGAAAAACGATTTTCTTCCGGTAAACGCGGGCGAAGCCGCCGCGCGCGGCTGGGACGGGGTGGACATCGTGTTCGTTTCCGGCGACGCGTATGTGGACCATCCCAGTTTTGCGGCGGCGATGATTTCCCGCGCGCTTGAGGCGGCTGGTTTCCGCGTGGCGGTGCTTGCCCAGCCGGACTGGCGCTCCTGCGCGCCGTGGCGGCAATTCGGCAGGCCGAGGCTTTTTTTCGCCGTCGGGGCCGGCAATGTGGATTCAATGATAAACCGCTACACCGCCAACCGCAAAATCCGCGGCAACGACGATTATTCGCCCGGCGGCAGGGCCGGGCTGAGGCCCGACCGCGCCTCCATGGTCTACAGCCAGCGCGCGAAGGAAGCCTTTCCGGGAATTCCGGTAATTCTGGGCGGAGTGGAAGCTTCAATGCGGCGGCTGGCGCATTACGATTACTGGAGCGACACCGTCAAACGCTCCGTCCTGCTGGACGCGAAGGCGGATTTGCTGGTATACGGCATGGGCGAGGAAGCCATTGTTGAAATCGCCCGCGCGGCGCAAGACGGGCATGTGCCGGCAAATTTGCGCGGCACGGTTTCCGCCGGCGCGCCGCCGCCGGGCGCCGTCCTGCTCCCGTCCTGCGAGGAGGTCCGCGCGGACAAGGCCGCGTTCCTGCGCGCGGCAACAATTACCGCGGACAATCTTAATCCCTACAACGCCGCGCCGCTGGCGCAGAAACACGGGGACCGCTTCATAGTCCAGAACCCGCCGCGTCTGCCGCTTGCCTCGGCGGAAATGGACAGGCTCTATGCCCTGCCGTTCAAGCGCGCGCCGCACCCGTCATACCGCGAGAAAATCCCCGCCTGGGAGATGATACGGGACTCCATCACCTCCCACCGCGGCTGTTACGGCGGCTGCAGCTTCTGCTCGCTGGCGCTGCATCAGGGAAAAATAATACAAAGCCGCTCGGAGGATTCCATTGCCGCCGAGGCGCAAAAGCTCGCCGCCGTGCCGGGTTTTCGCGGAACCGTATCCGATATAGGCGGCCCGTCGGCCAACATGTACGGCACCGGCTGCAAAAACAGCGACGCCCGGCAAAAATGCCGCCGCCCGAGCTGCCTCCACCCGGAAATATGCGCCAATCTGGAGGCGGACTGCTCCGCCGCGCTGCGAATGCTGGAGCGCGCAGCGCAGGCAAAAGGGGTGAAGAAAGTGGTCATTTCCAGCGGCGTCAGGATGGATTTGGCGTTGCGCCAGCGCGGCTATATCGCCCGCCTGGCGGCGCGGCATACCGGCGGGCAGCTAAGCGTCGCGCCGGAGCATGTGTGCCCCAACGTGCTTGCGCTGATGCGCAAGCCGCCGTCGGAGGTGTTTTGCGCTTTCGCCGAGGAATTTTTCCGCGCAAGCCAAAAGGCCGGGCTGGAGCAGTACATAGTGCCTTACTTCATTTCCGCTTTTCCCGGCTCGGATCTCAACGACATGGTGGAGCTTGCGCTGTTTCTGAAGAAAAACGGGCTGCGTCCGCGCCAGGTGAACGATTTCATCCCCGCGCCGATGGAATGGGCCAGCGCGATGTACCATACCGGCCTTGACCCCGCGACCGGCAAACCGGTCCATGTCGCCACAACCGAGACCGAGCGCAAACTCCAGCGCGCCCTGCTCCAGTATTTCAAGCCCGAAAACAGGCCGCTTGTGCTGGCCGCGCTTAAAAAAGCGCGCCGCATGGATGCGGCCAAATTTCTGCTTTCATAACAGCCGATTTTCACAATCTTCCAAAAATCAAATCGCAAAAGGCCCCGTTCTCCGACGGAGAAATACGCCGCGGCGCGCATCCGGGACCTGGGCCCTAAAGGCCCTTGCGAAAAACGCAAACAGGGTATAGGGTACACCCAGGAACAGCGAAGCGGAAGCGCCAGCCGGGGAAGACGGCGGCAAGGCAGGAGGGGTTATGAGAAAGATAATGGCGATGGTTCTGATAGCGGCCCTGCCGGCCTGTTCTGCCGGGCTTTCTGGCGAGTATGTCTTCCGCGGCACCCTGACTGACAGGTGGAGCGGCTCCAGCGGACAGGTCAAGGACAAGCTGGTAACGGCGCTGACCAACAAGGGCGTGGATATCGTATCCGCCGAAACCGGCGGCAACAGCTTTGAAATCCGGTTCTCCCTGTCGCAGGTATCCCTGGTTAAAGACGTCAAGACAATCAACTACTCATCCGAACCGGCAGACAACGATGGCGCGCTTAAGGCGCACGACGATTGCCGGAGCGAGTTGTCTTATGCCGGATACTCGGTCATGTACGACAGCGGAGTGTTTGCCAGGTCATCCGGCAAGATGTCCCGCGAATACGGTTTCACGATACTGGCGGTCCGGGAGGGATAACGCTTCTCGCAGCTGCGAAGAATGGGATAACGGATTTTTTCGGAAAAGGCAGTCCCGCCGGGCGGCAGAGCCCGGCGGTTTTTTTGTTACGCAGCGGGCGGGGCTGCGAAGGCGCAGACGCAAATGCCGTGCTTTTCGGCGGCGTCCAGCGCGGCGGCGCCGTCTATAATAAGGGTTTTGCCGGCCTCCACCGCCAGAACGCGCGCGCCGGCTGCGCGCATGGATTCAATGGTTCCCATGCCTATCACCGGCAGGTCAAACCGGAAATCCTGCTTTTCCCTTCCGACTTTCACCACGACAAGGCCGCTTTTGCCGCCTGAGGCGGCGCGGTGGATTTCGCCTGCGCGCAGTATGCACTTGTCGGTGCCTTCCATGGCCTCAAGCGCGACAACGGACATATCCGCCATCACCACCGCAAGCCCGGCGTCCAGCCGGGCCAGTTCCTTGGCTATTTTCCAGCCCAGCGCGATATTTTTAAGCTGTATTTTGTCCGGCGCGGATTTTGTGATATTGCCGGGCTTTGCAAGCAGATTTTCCAGAAATGTGGCGGAGCTTACCAGCTCCAGCCCGTCTTCGGCCAGCGCGGCGGCGACGGCGCGCAGTATGGTTTCCGCGCGCATGTCGGGCAGCGAGGCCAGCAGTTTCGCGGCGCGCAAATCCGGCAGCACGCCGCCGAATATGGAATTGTGCCGCACCAGCCCCGCCATCGCCACCCGCTTTACGCCGTTTTTGACGAAAAACCGCGCCGGCGCCGAAAGCTGGCCCAGCCGGAAATACTCCACATGCGCCAGCTTCTCAAGCTCCGGCGAGGTTACGTCTTTTATCCCGGCCACGAAAACCTCGCAGCCGTTGCCGGCGGCCTCCCGCGCAAACACTTCAGGGAACTTCCCCGCGCCGGCTATAAGACCGATTTTATTCATCGCTTTCCGTTTCAAGAACTTTCAGGGCGCGCATTCTGGGGCGCATCACGCCGCGCTTTGATTTTTCGCAGAAGGCGACAAAGTGCGCCGCCTCCGGCGTAAGCCGGGTTTCTTTCAGTTTGGCCAGCGCCTCCTCCAGCCTCATGCCGGAGAAAAAAAGCGTCTTGTACGCCTGCTTGACGGAGGAGATATTCTCCCGCGCTATCCCGGCGCGGCGCATTCCCACGAGGTTGAGGCCCACAAGCTTGGCCCTGTCGCCCTGCGCGCGGCAGAAAGGCGGCAAATCCAGCGCGACCTTGGCCCCTCCCGTCGCCATTGCCAGCCGGCCAATTCTGGCGAATTGATGCACGCCCACGAAAGCGGAAATCAGGGCGTTGTCCTCCACCTCGCAATGGCCGGCCAGGGCGGAACCGTTCACAATCACCACGCCGTCGCCCACTATGCCGTCATGTCCCACATGGGAATTGGCCATGAACATGCAGTTGCTGCCGATTTTGGTCAGCAGTTCCGGGCTGCTGGCGCGGTGAAGAGAGACGCCCTCCCGTATTATATTGTTATCGCCTATGACGATTTTGGTCTTGCCGCCGGTCTTGTAATAGCCGAAATCCTGCGCCGGCAGCCCGATATAGGCCCCGCCCTCCATGCGGTTGTTTTTGCCTATTTCCGCAAATTCCACCAGGCAGTGCGGGCCTATATATGTGCCTTCGCCCACTGTAACATCCTCCCCGATTACAACGAAGGGGCCTATGCGCGCGCCATCGGCTATCTTTGCCGAGGGATGAATTACGGCGGAGGAATGAATGTCGGCTTTCATAATCAGCTCCTGTCCACGAGTATAAAAGACATTTCGGCCTGCGCGGCCAGCTTGCCGTCCGCATAGACCTCGCCGCGGCCCTTGCCTGCGCGGCCTAGCCGCAATATCTCAATAGGCATTTTAAGCAGCGTTCCCGGCGTAACCTGCTGGCGGAATTTCACCTTGTCCAGCCCCATGAAAAAGCCGAGCTTGTTTTTGAACGGCTCCATGCCCATTGTCATGGCGGCGGCGGTCTGCGCCATCGCCTCCAGCATCAGCACGCCGGGCATGACGGGGTTCCCCGGAAAATGCCCGGCGAAAAACTGCTCGTTGGCCGTAACCGCCTTTATGCCGACGAGGTATCTGCCCATCTCTATTATATCCACCCGGTCCACCAGCAGCATGGGATAGCGGTGCGGTATGCGGGCCATTATTTCTTTGGTGTCCAGCGTCTGGACGGGAGCGGCGTCCAGCAGCGAACGCAGCTCCTTGTGTTCCGTTTCGCTCATATCGCCTCCAGCAGCATTTGCGCGAATTTGACGTTATGGCCGTGCCCGCCGCGCACGGCGGTCAGCTTCACGCCGGAGAGCCGCGCGCCCATAAGCGAAAAATCGCCTATCATATCAAGAATCTTATGCCGGGCGAACTCGTCCCTGAAACGCAGCCCGCCTTCGGCGATAAAACCGTCTTTTGTGATGATGACCGCGTTTTGCGGCGAGCCGCCCCTTGCCAGCCCCGCCTTGCGCAGCGCGGCAACCTCTTCTTCATAGCCGAAGGTGCGCGCGGGGGCTATTTCCGCCAGGTACGCCCGCGGCGACGGAAAAAAAACCGCCATCTGCTCCCCGATAAGCGGATGCGGCGAAACGTAGGTGAAAACAAATTCGGTTTTCGCGGCGGGCTCGGCCCGGTAAAAAACGTCCCCCGCGCGGTATTCAACCGGTTTTGACAGTTTCAGCTCCGGCGGCGGCGCGGCCTCCCGCGGCGACAGCCCGGCGCGCATGACCGCCTCCGCAAAAGCGAGGGCGGAACCATCCATCGCCGGAGGCTCCGGGCCGGTCATGTGAATATCGGCGTCGTCCACGCCGTAGCCCGCCAGAGCGGACAGCACATGCTCCGCCGTGAAGATTTCCAGCCCGTCCGCGCTGAGATTGGTGCCGCGAACCGTGGATTTGACGTTTTTAAGCGAAGCCTCGGCCATTTTCCCGTCCGCGCCGAAAAACCGCACGCCGCAGACGGAGGACGGGCGAATCTCAAGCGAAACCGGCGCGCCGGTGTGCAGCCCGATGCCGGAAAACCTGACGGTTTCGCTTAAAGTGTTCCTCATTCTTCGCCGAATTTCTTTTTGAGTTTGCGGAAAAACGCGTACATCTCCGGCAGCTTGCCCAGTATGGCCACTATTTTGAGCATTTGCGCGTGCGGCCTTGCCGGGCTGCCGAACATCACCGCGCCGTCCGGCACGTCCGACATTATGCCGGTTCCCGCGGTAACAATGGCCCCGTTGCCGATTTTGACATGGTCCACTATCCCGGCCTGGCCGGCCACGACCACATTGTCGCCCAGCCGGGAGGAGCCGGCCACCCCGGCCTGGCTGACTATTATGCAGTTGCGCCCGATGTTTACGTTATGGGCGATTTGCACCAGATTGTCTATCTTGCTGCCCGCGCCGACGCGGGTTTGGGTCAGGGCGGCGCGGTCTATGGTTGTGGCCGCGCCGATTTCAACATCATTTTCAATGACCACATTGCCGAGCTGCGGGATTTTTTCCTGGACCACGCCGCGCCGGATATAGCCGAAACCGTCCGCCCCTATCACCGCGTTGCCGTGTATGACGACGCGGTCTCCGGCGACGCAGTCCCTCAGGAAAACGACGCCCGGATGGAAAACGCAGTTTTCGCCCAGGCTGGCGTTTTCGCCGATATAGCAGTTCGGATACAGCGCGCTGCCCGCGCCCACGGAGGCGTTTTTCTCCACCACGCAGTGCGCGCCTATATAAACCCCCGCCCCGATTGAGGCGGAAGGGTCTATGACGGCGGACGGGTGGATTCCGGCGGGGGGAGCGGGCCGCTCCGCCTTCTGGACATGGCGCAGGACGAGGGTGAAGGCCCAGTGCGGGTCTTCGGCGTAAATCACGCCGCCGGAAAACGGCCTCTCCAGGCCTTTTGCGGCTTTGGGCAGTATGGCGCAGGCGGCTTTGGAGCCGGCAAGACTGCCTTTTTTGGAAAAATCCGCCAGATAGACAAGGCTGCCCTCCGGCGCATTTTCTATTGATGCCGGGCCGCGGACGAAATCGTCCGGGCGGCCCTCAAGCTCGCCGCCGGTTATGGCGGCTATTTCGGAAAGTTTCAGTTTCATTCGTTTCTGATATGCTCCAGCAGCTTGTCGGTCAGGTCAACGGTTTTGCGGCCATAAAGCGTGCTGCCCTTGTCCACTACCACGCTTATCCCCTCCTCCGTCGCCACATGGCGCAGCGCGGCGTATATTTTGCCCAGTATGATTTCGGAGCGGCGGTTTTCCATATCCGCAAGCTCTTTTTCCGTTTTTTCGCGCAAGGCCTTGAGGTCCCCGCGTTTCTGCGCCAGTTCCTTTTCAAGCGGGGCTATTTCCGCTTCAAGCGAAAACAGCAGCGTCTTGTCCGCCTCCAGCAGCGCGGCCACGGTTACAGGGGGCGCCGTGGAAACCGCAATTCCGGTGGAAACCACCACGGACAGCGGCGCAACCTGCGCCGCCGCGGTTGAAACGGGAAGCCCGCCTGAACCGGGCGTGTCCGTTGCCGGAGGCTGCGCCGACTGCGCTGAAGCCTGTCCGGTGGCGGGCAGCGCAAGCGCGCCGCCGGATATGGCCGGCGCATAAACCGCAGCCGTTGACGCGGTTGTTGCGGAAACGGGGATTGCAGCCTGAGGCGCGGGCGCATCTGAAACCGCCGCCGCGCCGGGAGCCGTCCCGGTTGAGTCGCTTATTTTCTCAATGTGATTGTCCGGGAAAACCATCATGTCGTAGCCGTGCAGCTTTATCGCGCCGGTGGAAACGGACACTGCCGGCGCCGGGTTCGCCTCCGGCGCGGCCAGTTCGCCCGGAGAAATCTGCCCCTGCGCCTGCGGGGTGGAACTGGCCAGTTCCGCCACCAGGGCGGCGTCGGAAAGCACTTTCTGCGTCTCCGCCTCTATTCTGGCGACAAGCACCCGCCTTTTATCGGAAAGAATGCCCAGCTTCGCGCGCAGCGCGGCTATCTCGTTTTTTTTAAGCTCCACCAGCGTTTTCTTGTCGTTGAGGAGGATTACGAACTCCTCCTTCGCCTTGGCGGTTTCGGGATGCCGGGCGAATACGCGGTCCATATCAACATAGCCGATGCTGCCGGTTTCGCCGCGGTTTTCCTCAAGCGTAAGCTCCAGCGCGCGGGCGGGGGCCGCCAGCGCGGACGCAATCGCCGCCGCAATCATGATTGTTTTCATAAATCAGAACAGGTTCCCCATGGTGAAATAGAGCTGGGCACGCTGCTCGCCGTCGCGGTGGTTGAAGCCGTAGCCCCAGTCCAGCCGTATCGGGAAGGCCGGGGTGGTGAAACGTATGCCGAAGCCCGCGCCGATTTTCATCTGGTTCACATCGGGGCCGGTTTGTAGGTGAATGTCGCTCAAATTGCTCCAGTCGTTGCCCATGTCCATGAAGAATGCTCCCTGGACTATGGTGCGCCGCCTTTCCCTGGCGATGGGGAAGCGCACCTCCGTGTTGAATATATAAAATACGGAGCCGCCGTTGAGCGGGCCTATCTGCCCGTTGTTGTCGTAGCCGCGTATTGTGTCGGGCCCGCCGAGGAAGTAGCGGTCGTAGACCGGAATATCGGTGGTGCTGCCGTAGCGGCCTATCAGGCCGAATCTGTTGGAAATGCCCCACACAAAGGGATAGTCCGCTATTGAAAACAGCTTGTAATTCCAGGTGGAGGTCGCGCCGGTCTTGTAAGTGTTTACGTCGCCGAACAGCGGCCCGCCGGACAGCTCGAAGCTGACGGCGTTTCTCATGCCGCGGGTGGGGTCCCATATGCTGTCGCGCGTGTCAACGGCGAATTCAGCCGCTATCTTGGATGTCGTGCTGGTGCCGGCGGGCAGCACGTCGGCGTAAATATCCTGGACGTTTGTAACCTCCACCTTCTCGTATGAATAGGCCAGGTTGAGCTGATACCTGTCCTCCTCAAAACGCGGGCCCAGGCGCACCCTGCCGCCCACGCGGTGGTCCGTGTATGCCGAGAGCGAGGTGGCGTAGGGCCGTATCATGCGGGTATCGAAAACATCCACGCCGAAGCTGACGGGCTTGTCTTTCACCCAGGGGGTGGTCCAGCTTAAGGTGTAATTAAGCACCCGCGCGCCGAACTGCCAGCGCAGCGCCAGCCGCTGCGCCTTGCCGAAAAGGTTCATCAGCTGCGTGGACACGTCGCCAAAGAGCCCGTCAACCGAGGAGACCGACGCGCCCAGCGTAAGCATCCCCGCCTTGCCTTCCACCACGTCAAAGACCAGGTCCACCTTGTCCGGGTCGGCGGTGGGAACGGTGTCCACCCCGACGTCGTCCAGAAAGCCGAGGTTCATAAGCCGCTCATAGCTTTTCCGTATGCGCGAGGCGCGGAACACGTCTCCGTCTTTGACCACTATTTCACGGCGCAGGACATAGGTTTTTGTCTGCTTGTTGCCGCCTACGTCCACATGGTCCACATAGACCACCGGATTTTCGGTTACGTCAAAGTTTATGTCCAGCGCGCCGGTCCGCTCGTTATGCTTTTTTTCGGGCTTGACCACGGCCTTGAGGCGGCCCACGTCTGCGTACTTTTCCTGAATGGCGCGCACCGTCCCGTCAAAACGCTCCTGCTTGAAGATGTCGCCTTTGCGGTATTCCACCGCCGCCGCCAGGTCCGTGCTTTTGATGACGCTGTTGCCGGAAAAAGTGGTGTTGCCGAACACGGATTTGGCGCCCTCGCTGACCCTGTAGCTGATGTAAACCTCGTCCTGCGCGGCGCTGAAGGTAACAGTGGGGCCGTCTATGGTGAAATCCGAATAGCCGTCGTTGCGATAGAGGTTTTCAATCTCTTTTTTGTCGGAGGGCAAATCCGCCGGGCTGTATATTTTCCCGGGCCGGTTTTTCGTCTGTTTGGAGAGTTTTTTCCGGGTGTATCCCGCCGCGCCGGAGAATTCCTGGGTCTTCACGCGGGACTGCGCGCCTTCGCTGATTATGATTTTGACCGACACCTCGTTTTTTTTGCGGGAGGGAACCTGCGAAAACTCAACCTTCGCGTTTATATAACCCTTCTGCGCGTATTTTTCCTTCAGCTTGCGCATGTCGTCCTGGAGCTTGACTTCGTCGTAGGGGTCGTCCTCTTTAAGGCTCATTTCGTCAAGCAGGACGCCTTTGGATATTTCGTGCCGGCCTTCA
This sequence comes from Elusimicrobiales bacterium, assembly GCA_041651175.1. Lineage (NCBI taxonomy): Bacteria > Pseudomonadati > Elusimicrobiota > Elusimicrobia > Elusimicrobiales > Elusimicrobiales bacterium. The sequence continues at coordinate 100,434 of JBAZJT010000006.1, forward strand.
AAGGAGACGGAATCAACGCGCGGACGCTCCGTTACGCGGTAGGTAAGCATGCGGCAGGGATAGGGCAGCGCGGTTTCCTTGTCCTCCATATTCCCCGGCATGGCGGAGATGTCCACCACCGCCTTGGAAAAATCGCCCAGCTTTATGAGGGACTGTATGTCCTTGTTTATATCCTCGCGCTGATACAAATGCCCCTTTTTGGCTATGGTGTTTTTGGACACTACGCGCGGCTTGACCGACACCAGCCCCTCCACCCCGGTATCGCATATCATCCAGGGCGGCTGGCCGGGGGAGTTTTCGTCCGAAACGGCGGCGGTGGAAACCGGCGCCGCCGACACCGTTGCCGAAGATTCCGCCGCGACCGTCCCGGTTGATACGGGAACCTGCTCCGCAGCGGCTGCGGTTGAAACCTGAACCGGCGCGGACGCAGGGGAGGAGGAAACCTCAACCGCCGCCGGCGCGGCTGAAACGGCGGCATTCTCCGCGCCGGAGGCCGCAATTGCGGCGCCCGGCTGCCCGCCCTCCGCCGGCGGCATATTCTGGGCCGAAGCGCCGGCGCAGGCCGCGCCCAGCAGCAGGGCTGTCAGGAAACATTTGGCAAAAGCAAATTTCATCAGCAAAATCCGGTCTGTTGAGGAATACGGAAAATAGCCTAAATCCGTTGCACTCCTAAATACTATCAATATCGCCGGGGGCAGGCAATCCCGGAAACCGTTCCGCGCTGTCCAATCCGCAACACGGGCTACCGTTTTCCGCCCGACAGGTATTTGTTGATTGCGGCGGCGGCGCGTTTGCCGTCTTTCATGGCCAGCAGCGCAGTCGCGCCGCCGCGGCTGATGTCGCCTCCGGCGAAGACTCCGGGGACGGAGGTTTGGCCCGCTTCGTCCACCGCTATCGCGCCGCTCCTGCCGGTTTGCAGCTCCGGCGTGGTTCTTTTGATTATCGGGTTCGGCTTCTGGCCTATGGCGATTATGGCGGTGTCGGCTTCCATGTCAAATTCCGAGCCGGCGACGGGCTGCGGCCTGCTTCTGCCGGAGCCGTCGGGCGCGCCCAGCTCCATGCGCGTAAACCGTATCCGGCGCAGCCGGCCCTTTTCGTCCCCGATAAACTCCAGCGGGGCGGCCAGAAATTCAAACCGGACGCCCTCCTCCTCCGCGTTTTCGGCTTCCTCGGCGCGGGCGGGCATTTCCAGCCGGGAGCGGCGGTACGCCAGCGTAACCGACTTCGGCCCCAGCCGCAGCGCGCAGCGCGCGGCGTCCATTGCGGAATTGCCGCCGCCCAGCACCACCACATGTTCGCCGGCGTCCACGGGTGTGTCCGCGCCGGGCTTGTAGGCGCCCATTAGGTTCAGCCGGGTCAGGAATTCGTTGGCGCTCATCACTCCGGCCAGGTTCTCGCCGGGAATGCCGGGCATGGTGGGCAGCCCCGCGCCGGAGCCCACAAAAACCGCGTCAAAACGCTGCCGCAGCTCGGCTATGGTTAGGGCGCCGCCTATCAGCGCGTCCGCCACAAATTCCACGCCCATGCGGCGCACCGTCTCCACCTCGGAGGCGATTACCTCTCTCGGCAGGCGGAAGGGCGGTATGCCGTAGCTCAGCACCCCGCCGAATTTGTGCAGCGCCTCGTAAACCGTAACTTTATGCCCGGCGCGGCGCAGCTCCGCCGCCGCGGTCAGCGACGCCGGGCCGGAGCCTATCACCGCGACCGAAAAACCGCTCTCCGGCGCGATTTGCGGGGGTTTCAGCGCGCCCGCAGCGCGGGCGGTGTCCGCCGCGTAGCGTTCCAGCAGGCCGATTGAGACGGGGCCGAATTTTTCCTTCAGCACGCAGGCGCCCTCGCAGTGGTTCTCCTGCGGGCATACCCTGCCGCATACGGCGGGCAGCAGGCTGCTCTCCATTATTTTGGAGGCTGCGGCCCCCGCGTCGCCCACGCGCAGGCAGGCGATAAATTCGGGTATTTTGATGTTGACCGGGCAGGCCGCGGAGCAGGGCGCGTTTTTGCAGTTGAGGCAGCGGTTGCTTTCCAGCGCGGCCTCTTCGGCGGAGAGTCCGGCGGCTACCTGGTCGAAATTTTTAACCCGCTCCAGCGGCGATTGCCTTGCGCCGCGCTGCTTGGGCAGGCTGGGGTTGGGAATGTGCTTGTCCATCATCTTTATTATATCTCCGGGCGAAGACGGCGGAATTGTCCGGCGTCAATGTCTCAAATATCTTTTGCCGGTGAACGCCATGGCGATATTGGCGGAATCGGCGACGGCGGCGCAGTCCGCGTCGTCGGGCGCGCCGCCGGGCTGTATGATGGCGCCTATGCCGGCTTTGGCGGCCTGTTTGACGCAGTCCGGCGGAAGCGCGGTGTCGCAGGCCAGCACAAGCGGCGAGGCGGCGTCCACTATGGGATGCTTTTCCCTGGCCTTAAGCAGCGCGATTTTGACGCTCTCCCGCCGGGAGGGGTGGCCGGAGGCTATGGCCACTGTCTTTACCCCCTGCGCGATAACGGCGGCATAAGAGCGCGCGTGCTTGGCCACGTTCATGGCAAAACGCAGCGAGATTTCCTCCCCCGGCCCCGGATGGCGCCTGGAGGCCGGCTCAAACCCCGCCTGCGCGCCGGGATCTTTTTCCTGCACCAGCACCCCGCCGGAGATGCTGCGCATTTCCGTCTCGCCCGCGGAGGCCAGCATGGAGGGAATCAGCGCCAGCCGGTTGCGGCGGCGGCTGCGCAGTATGTCCAGCGCGCCGTCCTCAAAATCCGGGGCGGCTATAAGCTCAAAGACCTCGCCGTCCAGCAGTTGCGCGGCCTTTTCGGTAAGCCTGCGGTTGAATACCGCCGTGCCGCCGGGCGCGCCCTGGCGGTCGGTGTCAAAAGCCAGGCGGAACGCCTCCGCGGTGTTGTGCGCGCAGGCCGCGCCGCAGGGCGCGCCGTGCTTGACGATAACGCAGGCCGCGCCGGTGAACTCGCAGGCGGTTTCCCAGGCGCAGTCCAGGTCCAGGTAATGGTTGAAGCTAAGCGGCCTGCCGTGGATGATGCGCGACTGGGACACTCCCCACGGCCTTGCGCCGCTTATGTCGTAAAGCGCGGCCTGCTGCTGCGGGTTTTCGCCGTAGGCCAGCGCGGCCTGCTGCTTTAGCGCAAGCACAAGCTCGTCGCCCAGCATGTCGCCGCGGCGCTCGGCCAGGAACTGTGCGGCGGTGGCGTCGTAATAGGCGCAGCGCATGAGGGCCTTCACCGCCAGCTGGCGGCGGCGTCTGGGCGGAATCTCGTTGAACTCGGCTATGGCGGCAAGGGTTATGGCGTAATCCGAAAAATCGCACAAGACGGCGGTTGTCTCCCAGGCGCGGGCGGCGGCGCGCAGCACGGCATTGTTCCAGATGTCCATGTACTGCGCCAGCTCCTCGATGGAAAACCCCTCCTGCGCCGTCATCTCCGCCACGGGGTAGAAATTGCAGACCACCACGTCGGGCCGGGGGATGCCGGCGTCCTCCAGCTCGCGCGCGCAGTCCGGCGCGGCCTCAAGCGTGCGCACAATCTGCTCCGGCCTGGGCGGCTCGTCCAGCCCCTCGTTTACCTCCAGTTCCGCCTGCGCTATTATTTTCGCAGTGGAGCCGGAGGCCAGCAATTCATATCCCGCCGCGTGCAGGCCGTAGGCCAGTTCGGCGATTCCTTTCTTGCTCCAGACGCTTAAATATGCGGTTTTCATTTCAACAAATCCATAAACTCGCTCTCGCTGATTATTTTAACCCCCAGCGACTGCGCCTTTTTAAGTTTGGAGCCGGCATCCTCCCCCGCCACGACAAAGGAGGTTTTAGCCGAGACCGAGGCTATATCCTTGCCGCCCAGCGCGCGCACGTTATGTTTTGCCTCGGCGCGCGTCATGGATTTAAGCTCGCCGGTGAAGACGAATGTCTTTCCCGCAAGCGGCAGCGCGCCCGAAGGCGCCTGCTGTTCCGGCTCGGTGAAATTAAGCCCCGCCTTTTCCAGCTGCGCCACAAGTTCCCGCCCGTGCCCGCTGGAAAAAAAACCGTGGACGGATTGCGCCACCACCGGCCCGACTTCCTGTATTTTTTCAAGCTCCTCAAGCGGGGCCGCCGCCAGCGCGGACATGGTTTTAAAGCGCGCCGCCAGCACAAGCGCGGTCTTCTCTCCCACATGCGCTATCCCGATCGCGAAAACAAGACGGGACAATTCCCGCGCCTTGCTTTTCTCTATGGCGGCGGCGAGGTTGGCGGCCCGCTTGTCCGCGAACAGCTCCAGTATCAGAAAATCCTCTTTTTTCAGCGAATAAATATCCGCCGGAGTTTTGGCCATGCCGCGCGCGAGCAGCTGGTCCACCGCCGCGTCGCCAAGGCCTTCTATATCCATCGCGTTGCGGGAGGCGAAATGCAGAATGCGCTCGCGGATTTGCGCGGGGCAGGCGGGGTTTATGCAGCGCAGCGCGGCCTCGCCCTCGCTGCGGTAAAGCGGCGCGGAGCAGGAGGGACAGTCTTTCGGCGGGACAATAGCGCGCTCCGTGCCGGTGCGCTCGTCCGCCATGGCGCGGACTATTTTGGGAATAACCTCGCCGGCGCGCTCTATGACCACCTTGTCGCCTTCTTTGATTCCCAGCCGGGCGATTTCGTCAAAATTGTGCAGCGTCGCGCTGGAAATGACCACTCCGGCGCAGGCGACCGGCTCCAGCTCCGCCACGGGGGTTACCACGCCTGTCCTGCCCACGGAGAAAACGACTTTTTTCAGCGCAGTAACCGCCTGCTGCGCCGGGTATTTGAAGGCGACGGCCCAGCGTGGGCTTTTGGAGGTGAAACCAAGCAGCCGCTGCCATTGCAGCTCGTCCACCTTTACCACCAGGCCGTCTATGTCGTATTCCAGCGCGGCGCGTTTTGCGGCGCAATCGTTATAAAATTCCACCGCCTCGTCTATGGAGACGCAGTGTTTCCGCAGTTTTGAGACGGCAATTCCCCACTGCCCGCAGCGCGCCAGGAATTCCCAGTGGGATTTAGGCTCCGGCATTCCGCTTATCCGGCCATGGGAATGCGCGAAAAACCGCAGCCCCCGCCCCGCCGTGATTTGCGGGTCCTTCTGGCGCAGCGAGCCTGCCGCCGCGTTGCGCGGATTGGCGAAAGGCGGCGCGCCCGCGATTGCCTGCCTCTGGTTAAGCGCGGCGAAATCCGCCTTGTCCATGAACACCTCGCCGCGTATTTCCGCCAGCTCCGGCGCATTGTCCAGGGAAAGGGGGACGGAGCGTATGGTTTTGACGTTGGCGGTTACATCCTCGCCGGTTTCGCCGTCGCCGCGGGTGGCGGCGGTTTCCAGCAGGCCGTTTCTGTAAACCAGCGCGCAGGAGAGGCCGTCTATTTTCGCCTCCACCACCAGCGCGGGGGAAGTGCCGTCCAGACCTTTTTTAACGCGCTCGTGCCATGTCCGTATCTCGCCTTCGGAATAGGTGTTGTCCAGCGAAAGCATGGGCGGGTTGTGTTTTACCGCCGCGAACTCGCGCGAGGGCTGCCCGCCCACCCGCCGCGTAGGAGAATCCGGCGTCAGCAGATGCGGGTTGGCGGCTTCAAGCCCGCGCAGCTCGCGCATAAGCGCGTCGTATTCATTGTCGGAAATTTCCGGCGCGTCGTTTACGTAGTAAAGCGCGTCGTGGCGGCGGATTTCGCGGCGAAGCTGTTCAATCCGGTTTTCGGGGTTCATCGGAGGGATTGTGTTCCCTGCGTATGCGGTCCAGTATTCCGTTGACGAAGGCGCCCGAATCGTCGGTGGAGTAGTTTTTGGCAAGTTCTATGGCCTCGTCTATGACGGCCAGGGGCGGGGTTTCGGAGCGGAGCAGCTCGTATACCGCCATGCGCAGTATGGCGCGGTCCACGGCGGGCATGCGGCTGATGCGCCAGTTTTCGGCTGCTTTTTCTATGACGGCGTCCAGCTCCGGCAGCGAGGACAGCACGCCCTCCGAGAGCGTTTTGCCGAACTCAAGCGTTTTCGCATCTTTGACCGCCGGAGAATCCGACAGCGAAGCCGGCAGGTCCGGCTGCGGAAGGCCGCAGTCGGCAAGATACAGAGACTGAAGACAGTACTCGCGGGCAAGCCGCCTGGTTCCCATGTGTAAATTCTACAATAAACGCGCCGTTTTGACATGCCCGCCGCCCAGGACCCATATTGGTGTCCCCCGAAGAACGCGCCACATTTAACCTGAAAGTTTCAGGTTTATGCCATGCCGGGCGGGATTGTGTTTTTCATTATCATTCCGGCGGCGATATACTGAACAGCCTTGCCGACAGTGTAGGAATGCCGTCCGGCGGCCAGTTTTTCCAGGAGCAGCTCGCGCGCCGCAGCCAGATTCTCTCCCAGCGTAACCAGCGGCGGCTCCTCTGCGGTATCGGGCCAGTATTGACCAAGCCCCGCCGCCGCAAGCAACCCGCTGCAAAGACAAACCCTTCCCTTGGTATTGCGCAGGTTGCCGCCTTTGCGGATGAAAGCGTTTATGTCTTCCGCGGGACAGCGGAAACCGATGTTTCCCTGAGGCGTAAGATACGTGGATTGCAGACACCCCACATCACAGCGGCGGTGGCGTGATTCGTAAACGGATTTTTCGGACAATGTTCCCGCAAGTTGCGCGATTTTGAACGGGAACCCGCTTGGCGAAGCAAGCGCGTCCGTTCTGACTTTAAGCAATCCCGCCGCAAGAAGCTCCAGAGCCGCCGTGCGGACGCCTTCAGTCAGCCCGGATTGAGCCGATAGCGCTGCCACCGTGCCGAACTGCACTCCGGTCGCGCCCATTTCAAGCGCCTGCCGCAATCCCTGCGGGCTGCCGAATGCTCCTGCCAGCCAGAACGGCAGGCCGAGTCCGGCTATGGCGGCGATATCTATAGTGTCTTCTTTGGTGTAAACGACCGTAGGTTCGCCGGATGCGTCAAAGGTTTTTTTGCTGGGCGGCGCGTTATGCCCGCCGGCTACCGAGCCTTCCACGATAAAGCCGTGAGGCCGGGTTTGCGGATTTGCCGCAAGCAGCGATGCCAGCGCATAGGAAGAAACTATCGCAAGGAACTTCGGTTTGGGGAGCGGCGCCGCCGCGCCGCGCAACGCGCGGGGGGATATGTGAAGCGCGAATTCGCCGTCCGCCGGGGTGGTTCCGTAAACGCGCATGGACAGCGCGGCATCCTCATGCCGGGACAATTTGTCTATCAGTTCCGGAATCTCAGCCGGGCTGCCCGCGCCTATCGCCACATAATCCACACCGGCCAGAATCGCGCCGTAAAGCCCCCACGGCAGAGGACGCTCCGCTTTGCGCAGGTAATTTATTCCCACAAGCCCGTCATGGCCTTCTTTGGCGAGCCAGACTTCCGCGAAATTGGCCGCTACCGTCAGCGTCTGATATTCGCGGCCCGGTTCCCATAATGAAACATTGCCCTGCCCGCCGCACCGGTTTAGTCCGGCGGCAGGCGCGGCTTTGAACGGCGCATCCGCCGCTTTTCCGCCTTCGATAAAATATGTCTGCACCAGGCGGCGCAGCGGCTCCGCGAATGACGGAACGCGTTGCGCCAGCTCAGCGAACGCGCGGCGGACATGCCCGCCCTTGTCGCCTAGTTGCAGCAGGCGGACATAGACAACTTCAAGCGCGGTGCCGGAAACTATCCCCATGCCCCCCAGCAATGACACTATCCTGCACATGCGCCAGTTGGAAACCCATATCCCCATGCCGCCGGAGATAAGCGCGGGCTCGCTATTTTGAACACGGGGATGGGTGTGGTGCAACTGTTGGTCGGGCATTATAGAACTCACTTTGCGGGATATAAAAACCCATCCTCCGGAGGGACGGGCAGACATAAAAGCGCCATCCCTTCCCGAGAAGGATATTCCCGCGCCGAAGCGGGAGCGGAAGATATGCCGGACTTGTCGCTTTGCAGCGATCTACCGTTGCGGGCATCTGCCGATTTGCACGGCATTCCTATCTTCCGGCATCCTTAGTCTAGCTTTTGACAAATGGACTGTCAAATTTTTCGTGAATGCACAACAGCGCCCATTTTCCCCACGATGCCATATTTTGCTGTCCCGTATTGCCGGAAACAACCGCGCGAATAAAGAAACAAATGTCAAAAATAACGGCGCCCCTCATTGAACGAAACACACGAAAAGGCTCTGGAACAAGGCGGGAACAACTACCGGAAACTTTTTTTGTTCCCTTTTCGTGTGTTTCGTGGTTTGATGCCGTTTTCACTGCCGTTTGCCAATACCCCCCAGCTTTTCAAAAAACGGGTGGTGTTGTGGTGAATGTTCTCGCAACCAACTGCGGAAAATGGGTATAGTGAGACATGAAATCACTCTTTATCGCCATGCTGCTGTCCGCTGTTCCGGCGGCGGCGCAGAATTATATATCCGCGGAAACCATCGGCCAGACCGCCGCCGCGCTGAAAACCAGGTACCCCGCAGAGGCCGCGCGCATAGACACCGGCGTGCGCCAGGTTGCCCGCGTATGGAGCGGGGACGACGGCTCCCCCGCCGAATTCTCGGATTTCTGCATCACCAATTTCGCCGCGGGTCCGGAGCCGGACGCGCTGTTTGAGCGCCTGGAAAGCAAGGCCGAATACATCAACGGCCATATGGCCGCGCTGTCAATGCAGCTTCACCGCGAGATGGATGAAAACACCGGCCCGCTGCTGCCGGTGGACAAGCTGTTTGCCGCCTATTCCCCCGGCGCGCATGTGCAGGAGGATTTGTTCAGGACAAAGCTGGCCTTCGCCGCGCTTTTGAATTTTCCGGTCAGGACGTTTGGCGAGTGCCTCTCCGAAGGCCCCGGCTGGACGCGCCGCCAGTGGGCCGAGGTCCGGCTTACAAAAGACCTGGCGCACCGCGTTCCAGCCGAGGTGATGCAGAAGATAGCGAAAGCGAACGCGGAATCCGATGAGTACGTCAACACCTATAACATATACATGGACCATGTGCTGGGCGCGGACGGCAAGCCCGCTTTCCCGGAGGGGTTGATGCTGCAATCGCACTGGGGGCTGCGCGATTATCTGGAAACGCTCTACTCCGGCCCGGAGGCCGGCCTGCCGAAACAGCAGTTGATTCAGACGGTCATGGAACGCATCATAGCGCAGGAAATTCCGGCGGAGGTGGTAAACAGCTCCGCCGCTTTCTGGAATCCGGCGGACAATACCGTCAACGGCGCGCCCGCCCCGCGCGAGCCCGACACCCGCTACGAAAAATGGCTGAACATGGCCCGCGCCTACCGGCTGGAGGATAAATACTATCCCGACTATCCCACGCGCAGCGACCGCAGCTTCGGCCTGGAGCGCGAAATTCCGCAGGAGCAGGCGCAGGCGCTGCTGGAACAGCTGCTGGACATAAAAACCGGCAAAAAAATAGCCGCGCTGATAGAAAAAAGACTGGGCCGCAAATTGCAGCCGTTTGACATCTGGTACGACGGGTTCAAGGCCCGGAATTCCGTGCCGCTGGAAAAGCTGGACGCGCTGTGCAGGGAGAAATATCCGACGGTAGAGGCTTTCCAGCGGGACATTCCCTCAATATTGCAAAAACTGGGCTTTGACGCGGATACCGCGCAATTTTTGGCCGCGCGCATGGAGATAGACGACGCCCGCGGCTCCGGCCACGCGATGGGGGCCGAGATGCGCGGCGAAAAAGCGCATATCCGCGCCAGATTCACCAAAGACGGGCTGAACTATCAGGGGTTCAACACCCTGATGCACGAGCTGGGCCACGGCGTGGAGCAGACATTCACGCTTTATAAGATGGATCATTACCTGCTGCGCGGCGTTCCCGGCAGCGGGTTCACGGAGGATTTCGCTTTCATTTTCCAGGCCAGGGATTTGTTCGCGCTGGGGCTGGATGAGCCGGATAAACAAACCGACGCGCTGCGCGCGCTGAACCGCTTCTGGGCCGCGCGCGAAATAGCGGGGGTCGCGCTGGTGGAAATGCTGTCCTGGCGGTGGCTGAACGCTCACCCGGACGCGACGCCCGCGCAGTTCCGCAGGGCTGTGGTTTCAACGGCGGGGGATGTGTGGAATCAATATTACGCGCCGGTGCTGGGGACAAGGGACGTTACGCTGCTGGCCGTGTATTCGCACATGATTAACTACGGGCTGTATCTGCCCAATTACCCGATAGGCTACATACTGGCCCATCAGATAGAGAGCTATTTCAGGACGCATCCCCTCGCTGCGGAAATGGAGCGCATGTGCAAAACCGGCAACATAATCCCGCGCGAGTGGATGAGGGCGGCGGTGGGCGCGGACATCTCGGCAAAACCGCTGGTGGATGACGCCTCCGCCGCAGCGGACGCTTTGTAATTTCCAACGCCGGCAGCGGAACTTGCCGCTGCCCTTCAGGGCGGGTCAGCCTGACTTCGCCAACGGGACACCCAGTGGTTATTGACGGATAATGTTGTAAAGCTGCTGTTGTTCCGCGTCCATTCTCAATAACTGCTTCTTTCTTTCTCCGTGTTCCGGCGCATACTCCAACTCGT